>CAZWGY010000373.1:0-4964 GCA_964633575.1 uncultured Desulfobacteraceae bacterium | reverse complement strand
CTCGGAGGTCTAACGTTAGGGGAGGGGGCCGGGGTTTGGCGGAACGGACTGGCTTAAACGATGATCATGGCCCGCTTACCGGACCTCGATCCGGACGGAATCCGGGTCCAGGTCCCCGACCGTTTCGGTCATAAGGGCGTTGAATCGGTCGCGGAGGGTGGCGACGGTGGCGATGGCGCCGTCCCGGGGCTCGGCCAGGGCCGCCCGGATCGCCTCGGCGGACAGGGGCACCCGGGTCAGATGCCGGGTCACGGCGGCGCAGGCCCGGAGAAACTCCTCGCTGATGAAGATGGGGAGCTTGCCGCTGTCGATCAGCTCCGCGAGAGGAGCCCGTTCCGGCTCCGGTAGGGATTCCCGTTGTTGCGCCGCGGTCGGCTCCCGGAGACAATCGATCAGAATCCGGGTCCAGGTGGTGAGCATGGCTTCCAGCCGGTCGCCCAGTTCATCGAGGACGTCGGCCGCCGGGCGGTGGGGTCGGGTCGGGTCGGCCTTGAAGCCGCAATACGGGCAGACGGCCGAGTGGCGCATGGCGATGGGGGTGATGGACTCGCAGGGCACCAGCCGGTCGGCGGTTGCGATAAAGTCGTCCAGCTCCCCGGACGGCATCACCGGCAGTTCGGCAAGCCGGCGAAGGCGCTTGAACCGGTTTCCGGAAAGAATGGCGGCCTTTCGTTCCGCCTGGGCCGAATCGAGGCGGGCTTCCCGGTGGGCCGCGACATAGCGGTTGACATACTCTTCCCGGAGGGCGTCCATCCGCCGGCGGGCCCCGCCCACGAAGCCGGCGTCCGCCCGAGCAACCGGGTCCCGCATCCCCTCCCGGATCTCGTCGCGCAACATTTCCATCCGGTAGATCCAGTCGTCTCCTTCGGGGGTAGCGGCATAAGCCGCGGCCAGGTAAGCGGCGAGGCCGCTCAGGTCGTCGGCCAGCCGGCCCAGTTCGATAACCCCCCGAAGCGCGTCCAACCCTTCCCGGCAGGCCCGCATCTCCCGGGCATCAACCCGGAATCCCTTAAGGACTTCGGGGGTTGTGAGGGTCGTCAGCGGCTCCATGAACCGGGATACGTCGTCGATGTGGGCCTCGGTTTGGGAACGGGTCTCCGGTTCTAGAAGGGGTTCCCCCCAGAACGGCAGGCCGCCGCCAAGATAGCGTCGGCCCATCCGGACCTCCCCGATGATCTCCTCCGCCCGATCCCGGAGACGGTCCACCGGCTCGACCTTTCCCTGGGCGATGAGCGGGGCCATCCCGGGCTGCAACCCGACCAGGAGAAAAATCTCCCGGATGGCCGGGATGTTCCACCCCGTAAACCGCTCGATGTGATCAAAGGCCAGAAGCTCGCGGAGGGGGCGGGCGGCCAGGTCCAGGATGTGAGTGGCATCCAGCCGGCGGCTGGGGAGGACGAGGACGATATCTCCCGAGTACACGAGGGCCGCCAGGATCACCATAGCCCATTCGGGCTCCAGGCACACCGATTCCGGGTCCATCCGCTCCCCGACATCGATTCGCTCCAGGATCTCCCCTCGCCGGAGGATGCCGTCTTCGCCGGCCTCGTCGAGCTGCTGACGGATAGCCCGGGCGTAACGGGAGTGGAACGGGTCCAGCTCATCATCCGTGATCAGCTCCAGGGCGCTGAGCACGGCGGCGGCCTGGCGGGTCCGGGTGTCGGCCGCGATCCAGCGGATCGCCTCCTGGGCGGCCCGCTCCCGGTCGGCGCTGGTGATCAGGATCGGAAAGTAGGGATAGGCCGGAGCCAGAGCGGTGAAGTGGGGGGCGAGGCAGATGGCGGTGATGGTGTCAACCATCTCCTTAAAGGTGATCTGGTCATCCGGCGGTATTCTGGAGAGCTCCCGGATGTTCCTACCCCCGGCCCACCGGACCAGGGTCCGGGACCGGCCCCGGTAGGTCAGCTCGAAGGCGACGCCGATGTGAGCGTTAAGCCATTGAAGGATCTCGTCCAGATATTCGTTCGCCTTGACCTCGTAAACCGATCTGGCCACGCCCCCGGCCGAGGCGGCCAGGTCCAGGGCCGCGGCATACCGGCCCAGGGCGGTGTCCAGGTCGGGGTCATCCCGCTTGAGGGTGATGTAAATGGTGTCCGGGGACCGGTCATCCCGAAATCGGGGGGTTTCGCTGAAGGGCAGGAAGAACAGGTAGAAGTCCCTGGGCGACACGGCGTCGGGAAGGTCGCCGGGTCCCCCGAAAATGACGTAGCCGGGCCGGGTGACGTTGTGCTCGTACCACTCCAGCTCGTGACGCCACACCCGGAAATTGGCCACGTAGGTGTCGTAAGTGCATTCCATGGCCCGTTTGAGGGCTTCATAGTAGAACCGGTCGAGAGTGCCCGAGGAGATCTGATCCGCATGGACCCCGATCCGGGCCTCATAGTCCTCGGTGCCGCAGGCGTCGAAGATCAGAAGGGTCTGGAGGTCCGCCGGGATGCGCTGGTCCACCAGCTTGCTGACAGCCGCCGACAGGGTCTGGAGAAGCGGGGCGGGGCCGTCGGTCGCGGCAACCACCTGGTGGAATTCGGGATGGATCGGGAACAGCTCGACGTAGCGGTCCTTATGTTCGGAAACGTCCTCGCAGAAAAGCTGGTACCGCTTCATGAGCTGGCGGATTTTGTCCCGCTGGCCTTCCTCGACCTTGGGAACCAGCCGCCGGCTCACCACGGCGTCGAGGTCATCCGCCGTGAAGGGCAGGGCGACCCAGTCGGCCTCGGTGTCAACCGGCGGGGCATCCCGCCAAATTGTGGCCGCCGCGAGGATCAGCGGAATCCGGGGGAGGTCCCGTCGGGCAAGGGTGAGCAGCGCGGCCAGGTCCTCGGCCACCGACGCCGGAGGCCGGGCGTCGGGGTAGTCCCCAAGCTCATCAACGGCCAACAGAAGCCCCCGGTCGGGAAAGGCGTCGGCGTAGGCGCCCATCATCTCCGCCCAGGGATCTTCCGCCCCGGCTTCGATTTGGCTGGTAAAATCCCCAATCCCCAGGTCGGTAAGCCGGCGGGCGGTGGCCTCCGTGGCGAGGTCAATGACCGTCAGGGCAGAGCGGCCCACTGATAGCCGGACGACGTGATAGCGGCCCGCCAGCCGGCCAAGAGCCTCGGCCGCCGGGCGGCTGGGATCAACTGGGGCGGACCGCTCCGCAATGGCGGAAAGGGCCGCCAGGGCATGGGACTTTCCGGTCCCGGCCCCCGCGTAGATCAGCCCCGGCCGAGGCCCGGGCGCCAGGGGGTTCTCCGGGATCAGCCGGGAAAGCCCCGACGCCAAATCCGGACCGATGACCCACCGGGCGGTCAGGTCCTGGAGCGGGGCGCCCGCGTCAGTGAGTTCCACCGCGATGTCGATGGGGTCAAAGCTAAACAGCTCGCCGTATTTCATGCCCGAGGCCCTCCGGTGCCTCCCCGCCCGTGGCGGGGGGCGCGTAAACGTTCGCTTTCAGAGTAGCGCCCCCCCGCCCGGCTGTCAACTCCCCTCAGCCCAGGGCGCCCGAACGGTAGGCATCGATATACCGGGCGCAGAAGGCATCTTTCCCGGCGAGGGTCTCCGCGGCGACGACGGCGGCCATGGTCGCCCGGTCGGTGGGGTTTAAGATGGCTCCGTCCAGCCCCCGGCTCACCGCCATCACCAGAAAGGTCCGGTTCAGAAGGACCCGCTCCGGCAGCCCGTAGGAAACGTTGGACAGCCCGCAGAGGGTGTGGACGCCGGGAAACCCGGTCATGATCCGCTCGACCGCCGACAGGAGGGCCGGACCGCAGTCGGCGTCGGTGGCCACCGGCTGAACCAGAGGGTCAACGTGAATCCGTTCCCGGGGAACCCCGTTGTCCTCCAGTGTCGAGATCAGGCGGCCGGCGATGGCCACCCGGTCGTCGGCGGTCCGGGGCATCCCCTCGCCGCTCATGCAGAGGGCCACCACCTCGAGCTCTCGGCCTTTGATCACCGGGAGGAGGGCATCAAGCCGCTCCGGCTCCAGGGAGATGGAGTTGATCATGGCAACCCCCTGGTGGACCGACAGGGCCGCCTCGATGGCCGCCGGGCTCGGGCTGTCAATGCAGCAGGGACGATCCACGGCCGCCTGGACCGTCCGGACCAGCCATTTGAGATAGTCCGGCTCCCGATCCCCGAAGAGGCCGGCGTTCACGTCGATGTAGTCGGCTCCGGCCGCGGCCTGCTCGACCGCGATCCCGGCAATGGTGTCGGCGTCTTCCGCCTCGATGGCCGCCTTGATCGCTTTCCGGCTGGCGTTGATGAGCTCTCCGACAATCCGCATACCGCCCCCCTTAAAGCCCGGCCAGTTGCCGGACCAGGGTCACCGCGCCGGGCGCGTCATCAGCGTACCCGTCGGCCCCGATCTTGTCGGCAAAAGCGGATGTCACCGGCGCCCCCCCCACGATGACCTTCCGGTTTCCGTCCCCCTTGAGCGCCGTTACCGCCGCTTCCATGGCCGGCATGGTGGTGGTCAGAAGCGCGGACAGAGCCACCACGTCGGCGGCATGCTCGTCGGCCGATGCCCGAAAAGTGTCGGCCGGGACATCGACGCCCAGGTCAACCACCTGAAACCCGGCCCCCTCGAGCATCATCGAGACCAGGTTCTTGCCGATGTCGTGGAGGTCCCCCTGGACCGTCCCGATGATCACCGTCCCCTTGGGCCGGGACTCGGTGGCCGACATCAGGGGCCGGAGCACCTCGAGGCCGGCCTTCATCACCTGAGCCGCCTTGAGCATCTCGGGGATAAACAGGTCCCCTTCGGAAAACCGCCTGCCCACCTCGTCCATGGGGGCGATGAGCCCGTCGTTCAGGATGGACTCGATGGGCGCCCCGCCGTCGATGGCCGCCTGGGTCGCCGATACGACCGCGCCATCGTCGAATTCCATGATTGCCCGGTAGATCGCCTCAATTGACATCTTCATCACCTCCAGTTTGGTTGCGAAACGGGTTGAGCACCACGCCCGGTTGCATGGCGGTGCCATCCC
>CAZWGY010000372.1:0-4980 GCA_964633575.1 uncultured Desulfobacteraceae bacterium | reverse complement strand
GGCGGACCGTCGTCATCGCCCCAGCCGAGATAGGCAAATCGGACCGTTCCGGCATCAGCCAGGAGCGGATATCCGAAAATGCCTCCCCCGCCGGGATCGGCCCGCGTCCAGTCGGGGGTTTCATTCTCTCCGGAGTCGACAAAGACGGCTCGTTTTTCGAACAGTCGCCATTGATCTCCGGTCCCGTTGGGTTCAATCCGGTAGCCCACTAATGCCGTGCCCAAGGCGTTTCCGGGGTTCATGGGCAGGTCCGAGGCAAAGGTCAGGGCGTCCGGCGTCCCCCGGAGGTAGTAGGGCTTGCCATCGGCGGTGAGGGGCCGGCGGCATATCGAAGCAAGCTGCCCTTTCACCCGGTCGAGGACGATCCGGTAGCGCTGCCGGCCTTCCACGTCCGTCTCCCCATGCTCCCAGGCGCGGACGCCGATCCGGAAGGCCCCGAGGACGAGGACGATCATCAGTGACAGGATGGTCAGGGAGATCAGGAGTTCGAGGAGCGTAAATCCCCCGCTCCCGTCAGGCGTTGTCCGCCGCATTCCCGAACCTGCTTAAGGTCACCGTCTGAATCGAAAACCGCTTCTCCCGGACGTCGGTTTTCCAGATGACCTCCACTGAGACCCCGACGGGCCGGGCCGCCCCGGCATCATCCGGTTCGACCGCTCCTTCAACGGGCGTCAATTCCGCCCGCCACCGGTATCGGTCGTTGAAGCGTCCGGTGTAAACTCCCGGTGCGAGGGCCGGCTGGAGAAGGATCTCTTCCATCTTTTCCCGGGCGAAAAACACGGCCCGGGTGTGGTCATCGGCGACCCGGGCGGACCGGAGTCCGCCGGAAAAGAGCTGAAAGATGACGGTCAGGGAGATGGCCAGGACCATCATGGCCACCAGGGTTTCGATGAGGGTGAAGCCGTCGAAACCCGCTCCCCACCTTAGCCCGCGATGATCCGAGCGGCGTCCCGGATCAGCCATCGAGGACCACCCGGCCGGTGATCAGGTCCACCCGGACGGCCAGCTCCCGCTGGTCTTCCCCCACCAGGACCACCGACCCGCCGGTGCTCGCCCCGGTGGGGAAGAACCGGATTTCGAACCGTTCCCCATCCGGCCCCCGCCAGCTCGATTCGGTCCCGGCAAACCGGATCCCCGACGGCAGCCGGTAAACCGGCACCCCTTCATCCGACCAGGCGTTTGCCGTCAGCCCGGGTTGGGGGGCCGCATCGGGTCCGATGAGCGCCAGCCAGCCGCCATCCACATCCACCACGGATCGATAGACCGCCTTTTCCGAAGCGGCCCGGCTCCGGGCGTATCGCAGGGCTCCGGCAACCTTTTTGGCCGCGGTCTTCAACTGGGTCCCGGCCAGGGTCCCGGTCATCCGGGGGGCCACCAAACCGGCCATCAGGCCGATGATAACCAGGACCACCAGGAGCTCCAGGAGCGTAAAGCCGAATGGCTTCCGGTTTCCGGCGAGGATCAACCGTCGAGGGTTTTCCAACTGACGATGTCGGCGTTTTCATCCTCGCCGCCGGGCGCGCCGTCGGCCCCAAGAGAGATGATGTCATAGTCCCCGTGCTCGCCGGGGTAGCGATAAACGTAGGGATTGCCCCAGGGATCCGCCGGGACATTCTTGGGGAGATAGGGGCCGTCCCAGTTATCGACGCCGGACGGGGCGGTCCGAAGGGCGGCCAGCCCCTGCTGAGTCGTCGGGAATCGGCCCACGTCGAGCCGGTAGGTGTCGATAGCGGTCTCGAAAAGGGAAATCTGCGCCTTGGCCGCCTTCTGGCGGGATGAGACCGTCTTGCCGAACATCCTCGGGGCCACCAGGGCCGCCAGAAGCCCGAGGATGACCATGACGATCAACAGCTCGATCAGGGTAAAGCCCCTGTTTTTTTCCATTATATATTTCATCCCGATCTCCTTAAAATGGGATTTCATTCATGCTGAAGATGGCCAAGAGCATGGAGATGACGATAAACCCGACAATCGTCCCCATGATAAGGATCATGGCGGGCTCCAGCAAGCTGATGAGCCGCTTGACCCGGTTCCGGACGATCTTTTCGTAGTTGTCCGCCACCCGGAGCAACATGGCATCAAGGTGACCTGATTCCTCGCCCACGGTGATCATCTGGACCGCCAGGGGCGGGAACATGCCGGCTTCCTGGAGCGGGCGGGAGAGGCGCTCGCCCTCCTTAACCCGGTCCCGAACCCGATTCATGGCCCCGGCAATCACCCGGTTGCCGATGATGTTTTTCACCAGCGAGAGGGCCTGGAGGATGGGGACTCCGCTTTTCACGAGGGTCCCGAGCGTCCGGGCAAACCGGGCCATTTCTATATTCCGGGTCAGATCGCCGGTCACCGGCAACCGGAGCCGCCAGGCATCAACGGCCCGTCGCCCGGCCGGGCTGCCGGCATATCGCCAGAGTCCCGCCGCTCCCAGCCCGATCAGCCCCAGAAGGGCCCACCAGTATTGCCGGAGCCCCTCGCTTATGGCCAGGAGCAGCCGGGTCGAAAGGGGCACCGCCGCCCCCAGATCGGCAAATATGACGGAAAATTTAGGGATCACGAAGGTCATCAGGATAATGATCGACACCCCACCCACCGCCACCAGGAAAAGCGGATAGACCAGGGCCGACCGGATATAGTCCTTGAGCTCCTGGCTGCTTTCAAGAAACTCGCCCAGCCGGGCCAGGACGGCTTCGAGGACGCCGCCGGCCTCTCCGGCCCGGACCATGTTGACGTAGAAGTCGGAAAAGGCCCGGGGGTGCTTGCCCATGGCATCGGAGAGGTAGGCCCCGCCCTGAACCGCCCGGAGCACATCCCCGATGACCGACCGGAACCGGGGGTTGTCGGTGACATCCATCAGCGTCATCAGGGACCGGTCCACCGGGAGGCCGGCGGCCAGCAGAGCCCCCAGCTCCTGAGTAAACCGCATGATATCCCGGTTGGCGATCCGGGTCGTCAGAGCGGTCAGGGCATCGCCCAGGCCGCGCCCGCTCAGGCGGGCAGCCGCCGGGCCGCCCGAAACCGGTCGAATCCGGATGGGGATAAACCCCTGTTCCTGAAGATGACCGGCGGCCCCCCGGGCATCGGGCGCCTCCAGGGAACCCCGGACGACCTTTCCGCCCGCGTCGGCCGCCTTGTAAGCAAAAACCGGCATTGTCAATTGTCCAGGGTGACCCGGAGAACCTCGGACAGGGTGGTGATCCCCGCCATCACCTTTTGCCACCCGTCCTTTCTGAGGGTGACCATCCCCTCATCCACGGCCGCCGCCCGAACCCGCTCGGTGGAAGACCGGGCAACAATCTCGGACCGGATGGGGTCATTGACGGGGAGGTATTCGAAGATGGCCATCCGGCCCCGGTAGCCCGTGCCCCGGCATCCGTCACATCCGGCGCCGTCGTAAAATTGGACCTCGGCCACTGCTTCGGGAGTAAGCCCCATGGAGCGAAGAAGCTTCCGGTCCGGATCGACCGGCTCCCGGCAGTCAGGGCAGATCACTCGAACAAGCCGCTGGGCCAGGACCCCGAGGAGCGTGGAGGCGAGGAGATAATGGGCCACTCCCATGTCCAGAAGCCGGGTGATCGCGCCGGCGGCGTCGTTGGTGTGGAGGGTGGAAAAGAGGAGATGGCCGGTCAGGGCCGATTGGATGGCGATCTCAGCGGTCTCCCGGTCCCGGATTTCGCCCACCAGGATGATGTCCGGGTCCTGCCGGACAATGGCCCGAAGCCCGGATGCAAAGGTCAGGCCGATCTTCGGGCTCACCTGGATCTGATTGACCCCCCTGAGCTGATATTCCACCGGGTCTTCGAGGGTGATGATCTTGTTTTCCGGAGCGTTGATCCGGGCGAGGGTAGTGTAAAGGGTGGAAGTCTTCCCGCTCCCGGTGGGGCCCGTGACCAGGATCATCCCGTAAGGCTGGCGGATGAGATCGAGGTACCGGCCGTAGATCCCATCCGGAAAGCCGAGCTTCTGGAGGTCGAGAATGAGGGTCTCCCGGTCGAGAATCCGCATCACCAGGCTTTCCCCGTAAAGCGTGGGGATGGTCGAAATCCGGAAATCGATCTCCCGGTCGGCGATCTTCAGCTTGATCCGGCCATCCTGGGGGAGCCGCCGTTCCGCGATGTCGAGCTTGGCCATGATCTTGACCCGGGAGATGATGGCCGCCTGAAGACGATTCGGCGGGGACTCGACCTCGACGAGAACCCCGTCGATCCGGTACCGGACCTTGAGCTGATTTTCAAAGGGCTCGAAGTGGATGTCACTGGCCCGCTGCTCCACCGCGTTCAAGATCAACCGGTTGACCAGCCGGATAATGGGCGCCTCGGAGGCAAGATCCCGGAGTTGATCGACATCGGTCTCCCCCTCCGCGGTGATCTCGTAGAGGTCCCGGCCGGCTTCCTCGATAATCGTCTCCATGGACTGGCTGCCGGCCCCATAGAGCCGCTCGATGGCATCGAGGATATCCTCCGGCCGCCCCGCCCGGACCTCCACCCGGAAGCCATAGGCGAACTCGAGGGCTTCCACGGCCGTCCGGTCCGATGGGTCGGCGGCGGCCACCTCGAGGGTGTCTCCGGACAGGGACAGAGGCACGATCCGGGAGGCTTTCAGAAACCGGACCGACAGCCCTTCGACGGCCACCGGCTCCCGAGGGTAGTCCCCCGGCCCCAGCCGTGTCAGACTCACCGGCCGCTCGCCGTCCATCCGGTCAATTTGTGGTGCCGCGATCACGATTGCAAATATAGCTCCGCCCCGTGGCTTACATGGGAAAAGCCGGCCGAGTGAGTTGATAACCACTTAATTTCATTATATCAAAAACGATGGCGAAGCCTTCCGGGCCGCGCCATCTCAAAAGAGTAAGTATCGTTTAGATATCAGGAGACTGTCAAGGAGAAATTCGGTGGGAAGGACTTCCGGAAGGCGGGGCCGGAATTGATTTCAGAACAGCTTGATTTCCGAACAGCTCAATCAATTGATGGTTAGACCTCCGAGGTT
>CAZWGY010000371.1:0-4985 GCA_964633575.1 uncultured Desulfobacteraceae bacterium | reverse complement strand
TACGCCCTGACCCATTCGGAAGCAATCCGGATGGCGGAACAAGGGACCCGGGCCGCCAAGCGCGATGCCGACCGGGGCGTGGCCTTCACCGCTCCTCAATTCACACTGAGCGGCGCCTACGCGGAATTGGGGGACAATGCCCCGGACCCGCCGGTGTCCTTTCTCCAGGGGCCGGACCGGGACGTTTCCGCCGAAATCCAGGGGCGCCAGGTTCTCTACGCCGGCGGCCGGATCGGCGCCAGCCGGACCCTCCGGGACCGCCAATATGGCTTGGCCGACCTGAACGGGGCGGCCGAGGTCCGTGATATCCGCCAACGGGTCCGCAACGCCTTTGACGCCGTGCTGCACCAGCGGGCCGCCGTGGAGATCCTCACCGACCGGGTCCGGCAGCGGGAGGCCGAGCTGGCCGACGCCCGGGACCTCCGTGAGGTCGGCATGGTCACCTCACTCGACGTCCGCCAGGCCCGGCTCAACCTAAACATGGCCCGGGACGCTTTGAGCGAAGGGGAGGCCGGCCATGGCGAGGCCCTCATCGCCTTCAACCTGGCCATCGGCCGGTCCGGGGCCGATGCGCCCTGGGTCCCCGAAGGCGACCTCCGGGACATCCCGCCGGTGGATGACCTCGTCGCCCGCCTACGAGGCGACGCCGCCGATACCGGTCAGATCGACATCCGGGGGGCCGAGGCCCGGTCCCGGAGCGCCCGCCTCGAGGCGGACCTGGCCCATGGCGACCGTCTCCCATCCCTCTACCTGGTGGCGTCGGGCGGATCAGCCGGGGAATCCCCCGACGAGATGGACGAGTCCTGGCGGGTCGGGCTCCAGGCAAGCTGGGACCTGATGGACGGCGGCGCGGGACGGGCCGCCGAAGCCGCCGCCCGGGCCCGGATGCGCCGGGCCGAACACGCCGCCAGTCAAACCCGGAAGGCCGTCGCCGGGGAGATGGCCACCGTCCGGGTCAACATCGAGTCCCTGGCCCAGCGGATCATCCTCCAGAGGGAAGTCGTAACCCTGGCCGCCGAAAACTACAACGACGCCCGAGGCCATTACCGGGCCGGGACCATCACCCTCACCCGCCTGGGGGAATTCAGCCTCGCCACCGCCGAAGCCCGGTTCAACCTCATCCGGCTCTATTATCTCATGCGCGGACGGATCACCCGGGCCGAAGCCGTCCTGACCGTCGCCCCCGATAGCGCCGGACCCATGGGAGACTATTGACCGCCATGAATTCCCAGAATGTAATGACCGCCGACATCCGCCGGCAAGCCGCCGGCTGGCTCGACCCGGCCCTCTACCCGTTCGCCTCCCACGAGTTGCCCCTCGAGATGGGACGGATGCACTACATCGACGAGGGCGGCGGGCCGCCGATCGTCGCCGTTCACGGCAACCCGGCCTGGTCCTTCCTCTACCGTCACCTCGTCTCGGGACTCTCCGGCCGCTTCCGCTGCGTGGCCCCCGACCTCATCGGGTTCGGGCTGTCCGACAAACCAACCGGCTGGAGCTACCGGCCCGAAGCCCACGCGGCAAATTTCGACCGGCTCCTGGACCACCTCGGCCTCGATGACGTAACCCTGGTGGGGCAGGACTGGGGCGGCCCCATCGCCTTTTCCTGGGCCGTTGCCCACCCGGAGCGGGTCCGGGCCCTGGTCATCATGAACACCTGGATGTGGTCGGTCCGGGGAAATCATCATTACGAGCTTTTCAGCCGGATCGTGGGCGGGCCGGTGGGCCGCCGGCTGATCCGGCGGTACAACCTCTTTGTCCGGGTCCTCATGCCGGTGATGTTCCGGGGTCGGTTTTCCGCGCCGGTCCGGCGCCACTACGAAATGCCCCTGGCCCGTCCGGCGGACCGGATTGGCTGCGCGGTCTTTCCGGGCGAGGTGATCGGGTCGAGCGACTGGCTCGACGGCCTCTGGCGCAAGCGGGAACGAATCCGGGCCAAACCCGCCCTGATCCTCTGGGGCCTCCGGGACATCGCCTTCCGGCAAAAGGAGCTCGAGCGGTGGCGCGGGGCCTTTTCCGATCCAACGGTTATGTGCTACCCTGACGCCGGTCATTTCGTTCAGGAGCACCTCGGCCCGGACCTGGCTCCGGTTATCGAGGCGTTTCTGGAAAATCATTGATGAGGCCGGCGGCAAACGCCGTGTCACTTAAGAACCCACCCAAGAAGGGAGACCCCATGTCCGACCGCATCCAAGCAATCATCAAGGCCGCCTTCGTGGCCGATGCCCTGTCCCTGGGAGCCCACTGGATTTATGACCCTGAGCGGATTCAATCCCTCTATGGCCGGGTCGAGGACCTCCACGCTCCGCCGGAGGACTCGTTTCACAAAAACCGCGGCCGGGGCGACTTCACCCATTACGGCGACCAGATGCTCGTCTTGCTGGAGTCGGTGGCCGAAACCGGCGGCTTCGACCTCGAAGACTTCTCGAACCGCTGGCGGAAGCTCTTCGAAAACTATGACGGCTACATCGACGGGGCCACCCGGATGACCTTGAAAAACTACGCCGACGGAAAAGGCGCCGACTCGGCCGGATCAACATCGGACGACCTCGCCGGAGCCTCCCGGATCGCCCCGCTTTTCGCCGTCCATGCCGATGATCCGGACCGGCTCATGGAAGCGGCCCGGCAACAGACCACCATGACCCACACCGACCCCAACACGGTCGATTGCGCCGCCTTCATCGCCCTGTCGGTCTCTGAAGTGTTAAACGGAAAGGCCCCGGTGGATGCCCTGAAGACCGCGGCCGAGGACCAGTTCGACATCTCGCCCGTCTCCGCCTGGCTTCAGAAGGGCCTGGCCACGGTGGAAAAAGACACCGCGACGGTCATCGAAGATTTCGGCCGGAGCTGCCACACCGGCGAGATGATGCCGGGGGTGATCCACCTCATCGGGAAATACGAATCCGACCTGAAAGAGGCCCTGATTCAGGCGGTGATGGCCGGCGGGGATTCAGCGGCCCGGGGCACCATGGTCGCCACCGTCCTGGCCGCTCACGAGGGAATCGGGAACCTGCCCGATTCGTGGGTTGCGGACATGACCGCCGCCGACCGGATCGATTCGCTGCTCAAGCGGATCAAAACCTGAAAGGAGTCCCCCATGCAATCCAAACTGATCAGGCTCAAAGACGACACCCTGGTCGAGGTAACCGTGTCCGAAGGCCGGGCAAGGGAAATATCCGGCGGCCTGGCGAATCGGGTTGACGCATCCTTCGGCAAGGTCAAGGCGATCCTCGAAAGCGTCTGCAAACCGATTTCCGAAACCTGGCAGGAGCTCAACCGGGACCTCAGCGTGGAGTCGGCCGAGGTCCAGCTCGGCCTGAGCTTTGAAAGCGAGGGCAACCTCTTCATCACCAGCGCCAAGACCGGCGCCAACCTCACGGTCAAGCTGACCCTGAAGCCGAAGCCCTGAGCCCGTGGAAAAAGACTTCCGACAATCGGTCTTTCTGATCACCAGCACCGACCCGAAGACCAACGACTTCGGCACCGGCTTTGTCATCCATCGCGACGGGAGCGGGACGTATGTGCTCACCTGCCGGCACGTGGTCGATGACGTCGGCGGGAAGGACTTGGCTCAGGTGGCCGATCAACCCGTGCGGGAGGCCATCCTCCCCCCCGAAGGGGCCCCGGATGACCTGGCCGTCCTGATCGTGGACGGCCTCAAATCGGCCCCGACCTTGTCCATGGCTCCCCTGGCCGAGACGGAATTGGATGTTACCGCCTATGGCTTTTCCAACCTGGATGCGGGAAGAAAAAAGCTTCACGCCCGGCGGGTCCTGGGAAAGCTCGGGGATCCGGGGGAGATCGCGGCCCGAGGTCAGCGGAACCGGATCGATACCTGGGACCTGCTGATCGCCGGCGCCCACCATCTCCAGCCGGGATACAGCGGCTCGCCGGTCATCGAGACCCGGTCCGGCCGGGTGGTCTGTGTGGTGAGCCACGAGATGGACGGGGGCCAACAGGGCCTGGGGATCGACATCGGAGCCTTGATCGGCATCTGGCCGGAGATCCCCGAGGGGCTGCTGGATGCCCCGGACGGACCGATGCACGGCATCCGGGACCGGACTCGAACAACCTTCGGCCCCATCCGTGAGCGGATGTGTGACCGACGACGTGAGGACGTGGCGTTCTGGGAGCAGTTCAAACGCTTTCAGCGGGACTTTCCCCGGCATCCCCAGTTTTTTATCCTGCCCGGTGAGGTCGAGGACGCCCACGACAGCTTCATCCGGAGAATCCGGGATGTCAGGTTGAAACAAACCTGCAAGACGGGCAAGCCTTACCTGGTGTCCTGCACCTGGGAAGATATCGAAGGCAATGATCAGTTCCTTTTACAGTGCATCTTGAAAGACGGGCTGTTCGAGGCATTCGCCTGCCGGGCGGGAGATGGAGACTACGAGCTTGACCGACTCTGTCAAAGCCTGAACCTGAAGGAACATCCGATGGTGATCGTCTCCCATGACCTTCAGGCTGAACGCTGGAACCGACATTTTCCGCGGCTCATCGCGTGGTACGTCCGGGAATACTGGTCCAAGTTGGCACATCGTGAGGATGTCCCCCTGTTTCTGGTCTTTTTCAACATCATCTATCCGACGGCATCCGAATTGAACCCATTGGAGCGGCTCTACTGGCGATTGTTCCGGCGGCTTGCAATCCGCCGCAGTCTGGCTCGCCTGCATGGGGAGATGAACGGGCACTGTCCGTGTCACCTGTTTGACGACCTTCGCCCCATCGAGCGTGGGCAGGTGGCCGCCTGGTTCGGCCGCTACCTGGCGAACCTGTCCCCCGATGACCGGATCGACCGGATCAACGCAATTTTTAAAGACGAGCGCGACCGCCGGATGAAAAAGCTCCCCATGACCAAAATCGAAAAGGCGCTCAAGAAAATCATCGGCCAATTGGAAGACGGCCTCTCCGGCCTTCACAACTGAACCCAAAGGAGCACGGATGACGGTACAGCTCAACTTGAAGCTCTACAAAGGAAACGGCGT
>CAZWGY010000370.1:1485-5001 GCA_964633575.1 uncultured Desulfobacteraceae bacterium | reverse complement strand
TCGTCCGATACCGGACGGACCGGTACGAGGAAGCGGCCCGCCGGTTTCTCGATGCCGCCCGGACCGCCCCGGATGACCCCCGGCCCCGGTTTTACGCCGGGCTGAGCCGATATAAGGCCGGGCAATACGAGAAAGCCGCCGAGTTGTTCCGGACGGCCGCCGAGATCGCCCCGTCGCTTGAGGATGATGCCGCCTATTATATCGGCATCTGCGAGCTCAAGTCCGGCCGGGCGGATCGGGCCGCCGAGCGGTTCCGGTATGTCCTCGATCATTCGGACTCCGACTCGCTCAAGGGCTATGCCGACCGCTGGCTCAATGCCATGGCCGACAAAAAGCCTTACCGTTTGCGGATCAAGGCCATGGTCGTCCACGACGATAACGTTTTGCTCCAATCTTCCGACGACCCGTCGCCCACCGACACCGAGGACCTCGTGCTCAAGGGGTTTTTCTCCCTGAGCCATGATCTGACCCGGGGAGACCGCCACACGGTCGGGGTCGGCTACAGCCAGTATCACACCTTCCACGAGGATCTCACTGAAAACGACCTGGTGGCCGTGACCGGGCGGTTATTCGCCAGATACCGGTTTTCCCCTTTCACGGTGGGCCTTGCCTACGCCCCCACCTACTACCGGGTCGGGGGCGAGAGCTTTCTTTTCCGGCACCGGATCACCCCCGATATCTACTGGTCGATCCGGGACGGAACCGTCCTCCGGGGGGCTTACAGCTACTCCCGCAACGATTACGACAATGACGCCGCCGACGGCCAGGCTCACAAGGTGACCACCGACGTTTACCACGACCTCAGCCCGAGAACCTACGTCTTCGGCGGAATCGGCTATGAGATCAACGACGCCGACGGGGTGGAGAAATCCTATGCCGAGTCCGCGGCCCGGGCCGGCACTAAGGTTGGCCTGCCCTGGTCGGTGGATCTGGGCGTCACCGCCCGGTTCACCCACCGGGACTACGACGACATCGAGCGGGAGGATGACAAGATCCACATCGCCACATCCCTCACCCGGCCCCTGGATATCCCCGACCTCGATCTCGACCTTTCGCTCGACTACAATTTTACGGACAACGATTCGGACGTCAACGATTACCGGAAAAACACGGTGGGGGTTTCTCTCACCGGGGAGTTTTAAGGGGGCGCCATGGACACCACCACCACCCGACCGGCCGTCTTTTTGCTCATTGGCATCATCCTGGCCGCCGCGTCGTTGCCCGCGTTGGCCGCTGATCCGGTGACGCCCTATCGGCCGGGCCGGGGCAAGGCCGTGGGCCGGCTCGACATCGTCCAGGGCACGGTCACCATCCAGCACGACGGCGAAGCCGTCCAATACCTGGCCGAGGCCGGTCTGCCCATCTACGCCCGGGACACCATCCGGACCCATCCAGGGAGCCGGGTTCGATTCGAGCTCAACGACGGCAGCGTCCTGACCCTGGCCGCCAACACCGATCTGACCGTCACCCGGAGCATTTACGATCCGGAGCAAGAGCACCGATCCTCGTTTGTGGACATGACCGTCGGCAAGGCCCGGTTCTGGGTCCGGAAGCTCGCCGGGTGGGATGAGCCGGAATTTTCCGTCAAAACCCAGACCGCCATCATCGGAGTCCGGGGTTCGGATTTCATTGTCCGGGCCGGCGAGACGACCACCCAAGTGACCGCCTTAGACCAGACCCGGCTGACCATCGTCAGCCTGGCCGCCATGGAAGCCGCCCCGGTCCTGCTCACCGAATTCGAGCAGACGGTGGTGGAGCTCGGCGAGCTGCCGTCGGAGGTGATCCGGATCAGCCCCGAAGAGGCCGAGCAGCTCATTCTGGAGATGGGCCGGGACGCGGAGCCGGAGCCGGAAATGGATGCGCAAGATGTCGATGAGTCCCGGGAGACGTCGCCACCGCCTGATGAAGCATCTCCGGAAGCCGGCGAGCCGGGTGAGCCACAAGACATAACAACCATGCCGGATGCCGACGATCTGACGGAAGAAGCGGATGACGCGCCGGTGGCGGCGGATCTCGTCGATGAGCCGATGGAAAGCGACGCGACGACATCGGAAGTGGATTGGTCCACGGATGAGATGGCGGGAGACGACTTCGACATCCTGGATGACGAGGAGATCCCCGCGCCCGAGGATTTGGATCCGGACCTCGAACCGGATCTTGACGCCATGGATGAGACCTTTGTGGAAGACGACATGGACCAGATCGAGGCGGAAGTTGAAGAGGAAGTCCACGAGATCATGGAAGAAGCGGCCGACGAGAGGATGCCCGAGCTCCCCGGGCCGCCCCGTTAATCCGTCGCATAGACCAACCCACGCGGGCCATAAGCCCGCGGGACTCAGGGGGAAACCTCGCCAAAAGGGGGGACGATGAAACCTCGGATTCAAAGAATCGCCGCCGCAATCGCGATTCTGACGGTCTTTATCCTGGCCGGGCCGGCCGCGGCATCCATCACGGTGAACATCACCCCGGCCGACGGCGGCACCGTCCATTCCTGGCCGGAGGGCATCGGCTGCCCGGATGCCAATTGCTCGGCCACTTTCGACACCGGGACGGAAGTGATGCTGACGGCTACTTACGAGTCAGGCTACCAGTTCGACCGCTGGGAAGGGGACGCTTCCGGCACCAATGACTCCGTGGTGGTCATCGCCGACCGCCCGCTGAACATCACCGCCGTCTTCATCCCGGTCCAAAACCCCCAGACTCTCACCGTCTCCGTGTCCCCGGCCGATGCCGGGGTCGTCCATTCCTGGCCTTCGGGGATATGGTGCGTCGAACAGGGCTGCACCTGGGACTACCCCGAAAACGAAGAGATCGGGCTGACCGCCGAATATCACTCCGGCTATCAATTCGATCACTGGGAAGGCGACCTGTCCGGCGATCAGTCCACGGGATACGTGACCATGGACGGGCCGAAAACCGTCACCGCCGTTTTCGTGCCCGTGGAAAATCCTCAAACCCTGTCGGTCTATATCGAGCCGGTCGGCGCCGGGGTGGTCCACTCCTGGCCGTCGGGGATCTGGTGTACCGAAGCCAACTGCGCTTTCGATTACCCCCAAAATGTTGAGGTCTCCCTGATCGCCGACTACGAATCCGGATACGAGTTCAGCCACTGGGAGGGAGATACCTCGGGTGAGGAAAACGTGACTTATGTGGTCATGGACACGCCCAAATCGGTCACCGCCGTCTTTAAACCCGTGGAAAACCCCCAGACCCTCTCGGTAACGGTGGAGCCCGTCGAGGCCGGGGTGGTCCATTCGTCACCGACGGGGATCTGGTGTACCGGGGGCACCTGCCCATTTGATTTCCCCCAGGGCGCCGAGGTGATCCTCACCGCCGAATATCAATCGGGCTACGAGTTTGACCATTGGGAGGGGGCCCTGTCCGGCGGGGCGACCACCGGCACCGTCACCATGGATGGCCCCAAATCGGTCACCGCCGTTTTTAGGCCCGTGGAAAACCCTCAGACCCTCTCGGTCACCGTCACGCCGGCCAATGCCGGGGTGGTTCATACTTCGC
>CAZWGY010000370.1:0-1385 GCA_964633575.1 uncultured Desulfobacteraceae bacterium | reverse complement strand
CAGACCCTCTCGGTCACCGTCACGCCGGCCAATGCCGGGGTGGTTCATACTTCGCCCGAGGGGATCTGGTGTACGGTGGGCACCTGTCCTTTCGACTTTCCCCTGGGCAGCGAGGTGCTCCTGACGGCGACACCCGAAACCGGCTACCGGTTTGAGCGATGGGAAGGGCTCGATCTCGTCGGCGCCGCCGCGACGGTGATCATGGACGGCCCCAAAGCGGTTACGGCCGTCTTTACGGTCGCTGCTACCGTTAATGTCCCGCCCGGCAGCAGCCTGGCTGACCTCCGGATGGTCTCCTTTCCCTACCGCATGGGCCATACCAGCGCGACTCAGCTTTTCCGGGATATTTACGACTATCCGGCCAATCACCGGATCGGCGGCTATGACCCCGACATTTCGGACTACCGGGAATACGGCGAGGGGCTGACCATCGATGCGGGACGGGCGGTCTGGATTCTGGCCCGTCATGGCATTGAGATCACGATGATTGGCGAATTGGTGGACCCGGATGCCGACTTCGAGCTTCCTCTTCGATACAATGCCGACAACCGGGATGGCTGGAACATGATCGGCCCGCCAAGCCGGCAGGCATTTGACTGGCGGGAGCTCCGGGTGGTCCAATACAACCCCGACACCCAGCGGGTCATCGCCGGGCCAATGAAGATCACCGACCCCGCCAATGACTTGGTATCTCCGATTCTCTGGAAATGGCGCAATGGCGGCTATGTTTACGCCGATCCCGCCGGGGCCTACACCCATCCAGATTACGGGCCGGACCTTTCGGCCTTGCCCTTTGTGATGTCATCGGGCGCCGGATACTGGATCGAGGCTTTGGCCCCCCATGTATCGATTCGCTTTCAAAAAGCGGCGGCTCGCCGGCTGAGCGCGGAAGCCGCCACGACTCGCTCGGCTGGATCGCGTCAAACGGCCCGAGCTGATGGCGGGTCGGGGGAGGTATCCGACGGCCCGCCCCCGCCCATCGGCGGGTTTTCCGGGACCGACTCCGGAAGTGTGAGTGGGGGGTGTTTTGTGGAGACCATCGGGAAGTGATGGGATGTCGATGACGGGTGAGCCCGCCAGGGCGCCGATGCCAGTATCAGGCGGCCGTCTGAAGACGGAGAGGCGCGGCTGAACCGAAGCGACTCACGCAAATTCAGGGTGGCGGGTTGTAACATTTTGGTATTTTTAACACCTTGTGGCTGTTAAGGCGCTCCCCCGGTGAGCGGCCGGGGAGCGCCGCACGCTATTGCGGCCAAAACTCATAATCATTAAAGCTGCCCTTGTTGGGTCTCACCTGAGATGACCTTCCGACAGGGTGCTCCCGAAAGGGTCCCTGGAGATTGAGTCGCGCCCTTGGCGTGATATATTGGGTGGTTGTCGCCATG
>CAZWGY010000369.1:0-5004 GCA_964633575.1 uncultured Desulfobacteraceae bacterium | reverse complement strand
GCATGGAAGCCGCATGTCCTGTAATCCCGAAATAGCATGGGAATTTATCCCCACGCGGGGCTCATTTATTCATCAAGCGACAGCAGATGGCGCTGAAGGTTATCCTTGCGGTCCTTGAGCCCGAGCTTTTTCCGGATATTGGTCCGGTGGAAGCTGACCGTTTTGGTGGCGAGGTTGAGGTGCTCGCTGATCTCATCGCTGGTCAGCCCTTTCCGGATCAGCGAGGCCACCCGGATTTCAGTGGCGGTGAGGCCGTAAGCATTGGAGGACAGGGAGCAGGAAAAGCCCGAGGCCATCCCGGAGAGCTCCTTTTCCAGGATGTCCAGGCAGCGGTGGACCTCCGGGTTGTCGGTCCGTTTCCGTAGATTTTCCAGCTCGGGGAGGACCGTGTGGCGGAGGTTGGACAGAATCCGGGTCTCGAGATCCTTTCGGTCGTTCTCCCGTTTGTTCATCACCACGTCCAGAGCCGTTTGAAGGGAGTGCATCCGGGCGTTCAGGGAATCGCTTTCCGCCATGACGCTCCGTTGCGGATTATCGCCGACGGCCGCTTCGGCCATGTCGTCATCGAGCTTCCGGAGGGCCTCGGTCAGCTCCAGGGTCCGGGCGTTGAGCCGTTCCTTTAGTTCGGATTCCAAGTGTTTATAGTCGCTGATGTCGATGGCGGTCCCCAAGATCGCCGGATTGCCGCCGTCAAAGACCCGGTTGATGGTGATTTCCACCGGCGTTTTCCTGCCATCGGCGCTCAGGATCGTCATTTCACAGCAGTGGTCGGCCGATTCCCGGTCAATGGCCTCGTTGAGGCGATGCTCCGCATCGGCCCGCTCACTGGGTTTCAGGACCCGCCAGGGCTTCATGGTCAGGAGGGTGGGCCGAGCCTGGCCGGTCAATGCCTCGCAGGCGGAGTTGACGAACCGGAACCGGTCCCGGTCGCAGATGAAGATGGCCGAATGGGTGTTTTCGGCCACCAGCCGGAACCGCTCCAGCAATTGGACGCTCTCATCCTTATGCCACTGGATATCGGCCCGAGCATTGTCCCGGTCGGCCTCGGCGGCCTTTCTGTCGGTAAGGTCGGATATGGCCACGCGGTGGCCATCGATCTTCCCCGCGCCGTCGAGAACGGGCACCGATTCCATCCGGACGGTTATCGGCCCCCCATCGCCCGTTGTCATGTTCAGCTCGCGGACCTCCCGGGCTCCGGTTTGGGTCAACCTCCGGAGATGAGCAAAAAACCGGGAGCGGGTACCGGGGGAGACAAACCGGGAGAGCTGGCGGCCGATCACTCGCCCCCGGTCCAATCCCAGCATTTCCATGGCGGTGAGGTTGACCTCCCGGACCGTGCCGTTGGAGTCGAGCACCAGGTAGCCCACCGGCGCCGATTCGAAGAGCTCGGCATAGCGCTCCCGCTCCCGTTCCAGCTCCCGCCGGGCGATTCGGAGCTCCTCGTTCTGGATCTCCAGCTCGGCATGGTTGACGTGGAGTTCATGGACCAGCTCTTTGAGCTCCCGTTCATCGATTGTCTCATAGTCCGGGCCGGATTCGGCCAGGAGGGCCTCGGCCCGCTGGCGTGCGTTAAGGTGGGGATCGGAATCGGCGGAAAGCTTTTTTTTCACGATATCGTCTCTTTCTGGCGGTTATTGACTGTCGGTGACGTCTTCCATGGCCATGAGGATCTTTTCATGATCCCCGGTCTGTCCGGCCAGACGTCGGGTGTTGAGCATAAATTGACGATGGCCCAGGACGGGGAGGCGGTGCTCGATGGCAAAGTCGCTGAAGAAATGGCGCTTCCGGATTGATTCGTCCAAAAGCGTCCGGAGCTCGGCGATGTCCCAGGCGCCGTCGCAGATATCGTAAATAGATTGGCCTTCCACGTCCTCGGCCCGGAGCCGGAAGGTTTCGTAGAAGCTCCGGTTGGCCGTTTGAATCGAGAGCTTTCCGTCGAGGACCAGGAGGGGCTCACGGACGGTGTCAACGATGGCTTCGGCAAAGCGGCGGGCATCCTCGGACGCCTTCATGGCCTCCACCTGCTCCTGGATGCTCAAGAAGGTGATGAGCACCCCGTCGATGACGTTGTCCTCGGTCCGGTAGGGCAACACCCGCATCCGGTACCATCGTCCGGCCTGGGTCTGGATATCATGCTCCTGATAGACGAGGGTGGAGAGGACCTCGGAGGCGATCCGGGTCAGGTCGATGTCGTTGATCGAGGTAACGATGTCGCTCAGGGGGCGGCCCACGTCGGATGGGATGACCTTGACCAGGTCGGTCAACGGGGATGTGAATCGCTGGATCTTCAGGTCATTATCAAGGAAGAGGATGGGGATCTGAAGGTTTTCCAGAAGATTGCGCATGTGCTGGTTGGCTTCGGAAAGCTCGTCGATCTTCATCTGGAGCTCCGAGTTGACGGTGGCCAGCTCCTCGTTTAATGACTGCTGCTCTTCCTTGGCGCTTTCCAGCTCCTCGTTGGATGATTGGAGCTCCTCGTTGGCCGACTGGAGCTCCTCGTTGGTCGATTTGAGCTCCTCGTTGGAGGTCTCCAGCTCCTCGACGGTGGTCTGAAGGTTCTGGCGGGTCCGTTGAAGCTCCTTTTCGACGTCTTCGGTCTGACGGTCCGGGCTCCCGTCTCTTGCCTGGTCCCCCGGTGTTTCGGTCTGATGGACGTGGCCCCGGTCTTCGAGGGTGACCAGGACCAGTCCCTCGAGCCGATCGGCTTCGGTCAGGGGGATCGCGGCGCCCCGGACCAGGTGCTCCTCGCCGTTGACCCGGACCCGGGGGTAGTCGAACCGGACCGGTGCCGACGAGGCGGTGGCCTGGCGAACGGCGGCGGGGAGCTTCAGCTTCAGTCCGTCCTTGGCCATCTTGAAGAGGTTATGGGTGGTGGCCGGGCCTTCGGGGAGCTCCAGAAAAGGGCTGGTCTGGCCGTAAATGCTGAGGATATCGCCCGTTGGGTCGATCAGCACGCTTACCGGGGTGGCGTACCGCAAAAGGGCCTGGCGGTGCCGGTACTGGATATCTTCCGGATCAGCCGTCGCCCGGCCGCCGCCGCTCGACGGCATGCGGCCGCCGAAACCGTTGAAAAGCGGCTGGCGGGCCACCCGGGCGGGCCGGCGGCGGTAGATCCGCATCTTGGAATTGATCGACTCGAAGAGGTCGAGAAACCCGCCCACCGTCTCGGAGGTGCCGAGACAGAGGATGCCGTTTTCCTTGAGCGCGTAGTGGAAGATCGGAAGGAGCCGCTTTTGAACGCCGCCGTTGAGGTAGATCAGGAGGTTCCGGCAGCAGAGCAGGTCCAGCCGGGTAAAGGGCGGGTCCTTGATGATGTTGTGGGGGGCGAAGATCAGCATATCCCGGATCTCCTTTTTGACCCGAAAGTCGTCGTCTTCCTCCTCGAAATACCGGCTCAGCCGCTCCGGGCCGACGTCCCGAACGATCCCCTTGGGGTAACGGGACTCCCTCGCCCGCTCCACCGCATCCTCGGAAAGGTCCGTGGCAAAGACCTGGACCTCGAACCGGCGGTCCAGGGACTCCATGCACTCCTTGAGGATGATGGCCACCGAATAGGCTTCCTCGCCGGTGGAGCAACCGGCCACCCAGACCCGGAAGTCGTCCGAGTCCTCCGGATGCTTCTTCATGTAGTCCATCAGCGCGTCTTTCAGGGCGTCAAAGGTCTCCGGGTCCCGGAAAAAGCTGGTGACCCCGATGAGCAGCTCCCGGAACAGGGCGTCCACCTCCTGGGGGTTTTCCTGGAGAAGCCGGAGATAGTGACGGGCGGAGGAAAGGCCGTGAACCGCCATCCGACGGCTCACCCGGCGGGTGCTGGTGGATTCCTTGTAGCCGGAAAAATCATGGCCCAGCCGGCTTTTCAACAGGGAAAAGATACTCGGCAGGAGCTCGGGGATGTCGGTTTCATCCGAGATGTACCGCCGACGATCGGCCGCGTGCCGGACGTAATCGACGAGGGTCCGGGGGATTTCGTCCGGCGGGAGGGTGTAGTCGGGGCTGACGTGGCGGAGGGCACTGCCGGGCATACTGTCGTACCGGGCGGTGTCTGGCCGCTGGGCCACGCAGAGGCCAAAGGCCTGCTTGATATCCCGCAGGCCGGCGGTCCCGTCGGTCCCCATGCCGGAGAGGACCACCCCGACGGCCCGCTCCCCGATGTCCCGGGCCATGGACTTGAAAAAGGCGTCGATGGGGAGGGTTTCGTCCGGGGCCCCGTCGGTGGGGGTGACCGTGAAGCACCCATTGTCGATGCCCAGCAGCCCGGTTCGGGGGGCCACGTAGATCCGGTCCGGCTCGAGGGCCATCCCGGCTTCGGCCAGTTGGACCGGCACGGGCGACCGCTTCCGGATCAATTCCAGAAACTGGTCCCCGTCGGGGTCCTTCTCCTTGCTCCGGTGGCTGATGATCACGTAGGCCAGGCCGGAGTCGGCGGTCAGGGACCCGAGAAAGGAATAGATCGCCTCCAGACCGCCGGCCGAGGCCCCGATCCCCACGGCGAAAAGCCCGGCCGGCTCCGGCGGGGCGTCCGGATCGTCCCCGGCGACCGGGTCATCCACGTAGCGTCCCAGTTCGGGGTGGTCGGAGAGGGCATCGGTCAGGGCATACCGGGCCGCCCCCCGCTTCCGGGTCAGGCCGTAGAGCTGAGCCTCGGAGAGGGCCCGGGCCTCGGGGACCAGACGATAGACGTAGGCCCCGTCCCCCCACTTCCGGCCCACGAAATGGCCCAGGTCGCTCCGGTCCGGGTCGCTGATCTTCTTTAACGGACCGGCGATATCCGACGGGCTGACCGTTTTTCCGGAAGCCCGGGAGACGGCTTCGGCAATCTGAGTGGAAGACATGGGCGAGCCGCCGGCCAGCGCCGAGATCACGTGTTGTATGATGGATGGGGTCATTTTGGGGCCAAGGAATTTGAGTTTGTTGATAAAGGTTCTGATTTCAGTGAGATGTCGATCCACTACGTTTATGTTTAGAGTGTCGGAAAAGGGGCGGGGTGTCAAGGGGAATTTGGGG
>CAZWGY010000368.1:0-5008 GCA_964633575.1 uncultured Desulfobacteraceae bacterium | reverse complement strand
ACCCGCGACTTCAACCTTGGCAAGGTTGCACTCTACCACTGAGTTATTCCCGCTCAGCTTCCGAAGAGTCTTGTAAACGATCTCAGGCCATTTGTCAACCTAAATTTGAATCAGCTCTGAAGGAGCCGACGGAACTTGACAAAGTAGTCGATTCCCGACCAGAGGGTCAACACCAGGGCTCCCCAGAGGAAGAAAAGCCCCACCACGTGGAGATCAATGCCCAGGTATGGGTAGTGGAGCAGCAACGGAATAATGGCCGCTATCTGAAACCCGGTCTTGTACTTTCCCAGCCAGGATGCGGAGGCATCCTGCCCTTCTCCGGCCACCACGCCTCGGAGTCCGGTAATGGCCAGCTCCCGGCCGATGATGATACAGACGATCCACGGTGGAATCCACTGCAACGAGGTGAGCATGATCAGCGACGAGGAGATCAGGAGCTTGTCGGCCAGGGGGTCCATGAGCTTTCCCAGATTCGAGACCAGCCCATAGCGCCGGGCGAAATAGCCGTCCAGATAGTCGGTAATGGCCGCCAGGCTGAACAGGATCGCCGCGGCAAAGGTGGTCCCCCGGTTGGGAAAAAGCAACAGGATCACTATCCCCGGTGCCGCCATCACCCGGAAAAGCGTCAGGTAGGTGGGGTTGATCAGTACTCGATGCAGCCCGCTCAGGCCCATGGTCCCCGTTCGCTTCAGTTCAAATTCCCGGTTACCCTTTACGGGACCGGTTCCAGTCACTCAAAAACGCCTCGATACCCTTGTCGGTAAGGGGATGCGCCGCCAATTGAGTCAGGATTTTATACGGGATCGTCGCAATGTGGGCGCCAAGAAGGGCGGATTCCAGCACATGGAGCGGATTCCGGACGCTGGCGACGATGACCTCGGTTTCAAAGTCGTAGTTGGTGTAAATCTCCACAATCTGTTGGACCAGCATCAGCCCTTCCTGGGACAGGTCATCGAGCCGGCCCACGAACGGGCTGACATAGGTGGCCCCGGCCTTGGCCGCCATCAGAGCCTGGAGCGGCGAAAAGACGAGGGTGACGTTGGTCCGGATGCCCTCATCGGTAAGCCGGCGGACCGCCTTGAGCCCATCGACGGTCATGGGGATCTTCACCACGATATTGTCGTGGATGGCGGCAAGCTGGCGGGCTTCCGTGACCATCTCATCGGCCTGGAGGCTCACCGCCTCGGCGCTGATTGGGCCGTCCACAATCCGGCAGATTTGCCGAATGATATCCTCGAAGTCTCCCGACTCCCTGGCGATCAGGGACGGATTGGTGGTCACGCCGTCAACCATGCCCATTCGGTTGGCGTCCTCGATCTCCTTCAGATTTGCCGTATCAATGAAAAATTTCATGCGCGCTGTTACCGCCTCCTATTTGATTCGCCCGCTTGCAGGGCCAGATACCGGTCCCGGCATTCGGTGCTGCAAAACATCAGCTCTTCTCCGCCGATCTGGAGCGGCACTCCGTCCCGACGCGGAAAGTAAACCTGACAATAAGGATCCTTGATCATCTCATCGGCGAGCTGGCCGGACCGTCCGTCCACCCCATCTCCACGCTCCGTTAATGCCCGGAGCACCACCGACCGCAGGATCCGATAGCCCGCGTAAATAATCCCGATGAAGATGGCCAGCCGGATCAGCACGGAACGACCCGCTGATCGGCACTACCTAACCGATCCAACAACGTGGCCACGGTAACGTCGAATCCGGGATGGACAACCGTCGGGTCAATATCACACAGGGGTTTCAACACAAACCGCCTTTCATGCATCCGGACATGGGGAATCTCCAGGGTCGGGGAGCTGTAAACCCGATCGTCATACAAGATGATATCGAGATCCAGAATCCGAGGTCCGAACCGGATGCCGCCGGTTCGGCGTCCGGCCGCCGCCTCGATCGCCTTAAGCCCGGCTAAAAGATCCAGGGGCGCCAGGTCGGTGCGGATTCTGATCACCCCGTTGACGAACCAGTCCTGCTCACGATAATCCACCGGCTCGGTCATATAGTAGGGGGATCGGGCGTCGATGACCCCGTACCCGCCATTCTCGATGGCCGCAAACCCGGCATCGCAGTGGGCTCGACCGTCTCCGATATTGGAGCCGGCACAAATCCAGGCCACGTGAGCCGGACCTCCCTGGCCCGCCATGGGGCGATTATTGCCAGGCATCGGCTCCAAGCTCACCTTTGTATATGAAGCGGGCGTCACCTTCAAGGAAAATCTCGGTATAGCGCCCGCCGCCGCCCTCGAATCCGACCGTAAGCCGTCCACCGCTCCGGGTCAGAACCGACACCGGCGGTCGAACGCCGTTAAGCGAGGCCATCACCAGCGCCGATGCCACCGATCCGGTGCCGCAGGCGAGGGTCTCGTCCTCCACCCCCCGCTCGTATGTCCGATTGTAAATGCCGCCCGATCCATCCGGGCTTACGAAGTTGACGTTGGCCCCGGCAGGCGCGAATGCCTTGTGCCAGCGGATCTCCCGCCCGAGGGCAACCACATCGATCCGGTCGGCGTCGGTCACCGGGACCACCACGTGGGGTACGCCGGTGTGAGCCCGGCTGACGGTCATCGTGCCGGACGCCAGCGGGATCTCGAACGGCGGCCCCTCAGTCGTTGCATCGGGCATTCTGATCCGGACGCCGTCACCATTCACCTCCGCGTGAATCACCCCCGCATCGGTCTCAAAGGAGAGCCTCGGTCCGGCAATCCCGATCAAATGGGCAAACCGGGCGGCACAACGGGCTCCGTTGCCGCACATCTCCCCGGCGGAGCCGTCGGCGTTGAAAAACCGCCACCGGAAATCGTGACCGTCCCTCGGATTCTCGATGAGGATCAGCCCGTCGGCGCCCACCGACATCCGCCGCCGGCAGAGCCCCACCACGAAGTCGTGGAGCCGGGTCTCATCCACCACGCCGGCCCGGTTATCGATGAGGATGAAGTCGTTGCCCGAGCCGCTCAGCTTGGCCAGCTCAATGGTCAGGGTTCGCATGGATCAGCTCCACGGTGTTCGAACCGCCTCCGGTCCGGCCGTCCTCCGTTCGCCCCATGACCTTGTACCGGTACCGGTATCCCGGCTCGATGGGCTCCGTATAGGTTACCGGCGATCTCCGGGCATCCAATTCGGCAACTCGGGTAAAGGAAACGGGGCACGTCTCACAGACCGGAGCCAGAAGGGGCTGCCGGTGACGATAGACGGTAAACCGATCAATGGCGGCCATCTCTTCGCCCTCGGGAATCGACCAGCTCAGGCGAGCCTCCCCGTCCTCGAGGGTGACCGCGAGATCGCCGACGACCGGAACCGGTTTGGCTTTCGGCGGCACCGGAGGCCCTTTCCGGCCGCACCCGCCAACCGTTCCCAAAAGCACCCCGCAGACGACCAGGCAGATCAGGCGGCGGTATCGGAAAGGATGTTGATCAGCCACCGGTCAATTGTTCCCGGGCCGTTCGGATGGCATCGCGAACGTGATCCGGGGCCGTGCCGCCGCCGGACCGGCGCCGCTCGATCATCCGGTCGACTGCCAGGTAGTCGTAAATATCGGCCTCGATCACCTCGGAAAAGGATCTCAGCTCATCCAGGGTGAGCTCATGGAGCTCCCGGCCGCGCCCGGCCGCATAGCCCACGGCCCGGCCGGCGCATCCGTGAGCATCCCGAAACGGAACCCCGCGCTCGGCGAGGTAGTCGGCCAGATCGGTGGCGTTTAAAAATCCGGTTTCAGCGGCCCGGGCCATGGTCTCCCGGCGGACCCCGATCCGGGGCATCATGGGAATAAAGACATCCAGGCAGGCCTTGACCGTGTCCACGGCGTCGAAAAGCGGGGGCTTGTCTTCCTGCATGTCCCGGTTGTAGGCCAGCGGGAGGGATTTCATCAGGGTCAGCGCGGCCATCAGATCCCCCACCACCCGGCCGGTCTTCCCCCGAACCAGCTCGGGGACGTCCGGGTTCTTCTTCTGAGGCATGATGCTGCTGCCGGTGGCAAAGGCGTCGGGGAGCTCGATGAAACCCAGCTCGGTGGAAGACCAGAGGATCAGCTCCTCGGACAGCCGGGAGAAATGGATCATGCAGAGGCTCGCCGCCGCGAGAAACTCGATGACAAAATCCCGGTCGGACACGGCGTCCATGCTGTTGGCCGAGACCCTCGAAAACCCGAGCAGCCGGGCCGTCTCCGCCCGGTCGATGGGATAGGTCGTGCCGGCCAGGGCCGCGCTGCCCAGGGGCATGACGTCGATCCGCCGGAGACCGTCGGCCATCCGCTCGGCGTCCCTGCTGAACATCTCGTAGTAGGCCATCAGGTGGTGAGCGAACAGGACCGGCTGAGCCCGCTGAAGGTGAGTGTACCCCGGCATCACCACGTCGATATGGGTTTCGGCCAGATCCACCAGGACCTTCCTGAACCGGGCCAGCCGGTCGATGATCGCCTCGGATTCATCCCGAAGATACATCCGGATATCCAGGGCGATCTGATCGTTCCGGCTCCGGGCGGTGTGGAGCTTCCGGGCGACGTTTCCCACCAGCTCGAAAAGCCGGGACTCCACGTGCATGTGGATGTCCTCCAGACGATCCTCGAAAACAAAGCGTCCCGCTTCGATTTCAGCCTCGATCCGCCGGAGTCCGTCCTCCAGGGTATCCGCCTCGGCTTCGGCGATGATGCCGCGGTTGGCCAGCATCCGGCAGTGAGCGATGCTGCCCGCGATATCATAGTGGTAAAGCCGCCGGTCAACGTCGATGGATGATGTAAACGCCTCGACGGTCGCGTCGGTCGGCTCGCTGAACCGGCCGTTCCAGAGCTTTTCAGGCATGGGCCATTATCCTACTTTCAGCGCCGCACGGGAATAAATTCCCGCGCTATTACACGGCGTCCCTTGTATGTTGATAGCAGGAGTTGAGCATTTTTGTAAATTGTTGTAGGAGCTGTTTGGCAAAGCATTCTTTCTCCCGGTTGGTGGCCGCAGCCGCGACGGAACACGCGCGGGATGACGTTGTGAAACAGAGTGTCGTCTCGGTTATCTCGG
>CAZWGY010000367.1:0-5021 GCA_964633575.1 uncultured Desulfobacteraceae bacterium | reverse complement strand
TTTTTCCTTAATGTAGGGGCATGCCCTCGTGTGAAAGGCCGCCTCTGCAATCCACGCCAGCCCCGCCTGGGAATAAATTCCCAGGCTGACTCGAATGAAACCGGCTGAAGCCGGTTAAGGCTTGAGGATCTCTTACCCTTACCACGTGCCCATTCCCCCTGACCGGCCCAGCCGGGGATTTCAATTCCACCCCTGGGAACGCCCTACACCGGCACGGCTATAGACCTCCGAGGTTTTGGAAACCTCGGAGGTCTTCAAGCCGTTCCCTTCATCCCGCCAGGGTGCAAGTGTCGGGAAGGGTCCGGGTAAAGCGGTCCGGGCCGCCGATCACCGGCCGGTCGATGGATTCGGCCATCTTCCGGAGCATCCCCTTGAATATCCACTGGTGAAAGGGATAAAGCCCGTACCAGTAGGCCAGCCCGGCCAGGCCCCGGGGCAGAAACCGGGAGCGCATGGACAATTCGGTGATCCCATCGCCGGCCGGGGTCACCAGAATCTCTAACAGGGCCTCGCCGGGCATCTTCATCTCGGCCAGCAAAACCAGCCGATGAGGCGGGTCCAGTTCGAGAACCCGCCAGAAGTCTAATGCCTCACCCACCCGGAGGCGGTCGGGGTCCCGGCGTCCCCGACGGAGTCCCACCCCGCCGGCCAGCCGGTCCAGCCCGCCCCGAACTTTCCAGAGGAGCTCGCCGAAATAATACCCGGTCGTTCCGCCGATCCGGACCACCGGCGTCCAGACATCCTCCGGCTCGGCCCGGAGCCGAACCCGGTATCCGCAGGAGAAGATCGTCCCCCCGGCATAGTCGGCGTCGCCGCACCGGGCCCATTCCGGCGGAACCGTCCGGCCGGCATCGGTCCAGCAGGTCTCGGCCAGCTCGGCATCTAGGCGGCGCAGAGCCCGCCGGACCGCTTCCCGGCAGGAGAGCCGCTGTCGGGGCAGGATATCGAGAATCCGCTCATCCCGGCAGACCACCGGCACCCCGAGCCCCTGGGCCAGGGGGACCGCGATGGATGCCGGGACCGGCGTGATCAGATGAATCCAATAAGCGCTCAGGGTCGGGGTGAGCAGCGGGACCGGGATGATCAGGCGTTTCCGGAGCCCGGCCTCTCCGGCGAAGATGTCAATGATCTCCCGGTAGTCCAGAACCTCCGGGCCGCCGATGTCGAAGGTCTCCCCGGCGGTTTGCGGCTCGTTCAGGCAGTCCTCCAGATACCCGAGGACGTCCTCGATGGCGATGGGCTGGCATGGGGTATGGACCCATTTAGGGGTAATCATCACCGGGAGCCGTTCGGTGAGGTACCGAAGGATCTCGAAAGAAGCGCTCCCCGACCCGAGGATCATGGCGGCCCGGAGCACCGTCACCGGGACCGTCCCCCCGTGGAGAATGGCTTCCACCTCATGGCGGGAACGGAGGTGGGGGCTCAGGTCCGCGTTGTCCGGATCGCCCAGGCCGCTTAAGTAAAAAATCCGCCCCAACCCCGCCTCGGCACCGGCCGCGACCATGTTCTCCGCTGCCCGCCGGTCGGCGTCGGCAAACCCGCCTTTGGCGGCGTTCATGGAATGAACCAGGTAATAGCAGGCGTCGCATCCGGCGGCGGCCCGTTTCAGGGAGGCCCGGTCGAGGACGTCGCCTTCGACGATCTCCACCGCCGGATCGCCGGCCCACGGGCGGCATCCGATCTTTGCCAGGGACCGGGCCATCGCCCGGACCTTCCATCCTCTTGCCACCAGCCGGGGGATCAGCCGCCCCCCGACATATCCGGTTGCCCCGGTAACCAGCACCGGTCCGTCACTCATCAGCCACCTCCCGTTTTAAGGTCCGCGCCCGCTATCAACCGTTCATGAAGTTGCCTGGCGCCCTCGGCCAGCCGTTCGACCTCACCGGCGGGCAGTTGAGCCCACCCGGCCAGGGTCTCGATGGCCGTCCCTTCCGCCGCCGACAGAATCACCGCGGCCCGGTCCGGGTCCGGTGCCGCCGGGAGCAATCCATATCGTAAAGCGGTCCGCCGGGCGGCATCGACCGCCGGCGCCATCCGCTCGAAATCGGGGGACAGCCGCCGACGATAGGCATCCATGGACTCACCGATGACCGGATCCCCCATCGCGCCATCCTCGTCCAGAAACGCCCCGCATAAAGCCACGCTCTCCGGCCCTCGAGTCAGGGGCAACACCCAGTCCCCGATGGCCTCGACCAGAGCCTGGGGACTTTTCACCCCGGATCGGAGGGATAGCCGGCCGGAGGACGTGAGAGCCCCCTCCGAGATCAGCCCGGCCCCGGTCAATGCCGCCGTCCGGTGAGCAAAGTCCCGCTCCAGCCAGGCGGCGTTTCGGGGGTCCATGGCATCCAGGGCAATCTCCGCCGCCCGCATCAGCTCCCGGAAACGCTTGGAGCCTCGACCGTGGCACATCTCCGCGTGAGGGCACTCGTCGCAGGGCAGGAGCGAAATCACCGCCTTGATGGCCGCTTTTCTGGCCTTCAGCCAGGACCGGGCCTTCCCCGAGACATGGGCCAGCTTCATTTCAGCCCGGTCAACCGCCATCCGGGTCCGCAGGTGGAGGTCCCGAAGCCGAACCACCGAAGTCAGATGGCCGCTGCATCTGGCTTCGGGCAGCAGATCCCCGCATTCCGCGTCCATCTCCCGGAGGCAAAAGGTTCCGAAGGCCGGCTTCCGAGTCGCCGTGTAGCCGTTTCGGAGCCGCTCCACCGGATCTCCCGACAGGGCGTGGAGGGCCAGAACCGCCGGCACGGTGAAGCCAAACGCCCCGGTCAGCGCGACCCCGGATTTCAGGAGATGGTCTTTTACCCAGACCGGGTCGGCCCCTTCCACGTGGGGAACGACCACACAGCCGATCTCCTCCCCCGGCCCTCGTCCGGCCAGGCGGATGATCCGGTCGGCATCCCAGGGGTCCATCGGCTCGGGGGGCCCCTCGGGCTGTTCGACCGCCGTCGCGACGGTGACCACCGCGCTCACCGCCGTCTCCAGCTCGGCCAGGGCCGGCGGGGTCCCGAAGACCCAATCCAGCGCCCCCAGGGCCAGAAGCTGATCCACCAGCTCCCGCCACCCCCGTCGGTGTCCCGGATGAATCCCGGCGGCCCGGCGGCTGATGGCGGACAGGAGCAGATGGGACTCCTTCAGCTCCGGATACCGCTCCAGGATATCGACCACGGCGGAATGGGTGAGAATCTCCCCTCGGGATGCATCGGTTTTCGGGCAGCCGGCCGCCGCCCGGCTGGCGGCCGCATCGGATGGCATCACGACCAGGGCCGGGACCATGTCGGCCGCCCGCAGCACATCAGTAAGGCGCCGGATAAACCGCGGCGCCATCGGCCCGTCATCCGGCATCTCCGCCCGCAGCTTCCGGGCCCGGTTGGACAGCCGCTTCCGGTCGGTCAGAGGAACCAGCTCCCCGCCGGCGCCCATGAATGCCCCGACCCGCTTGGCCGGGTCCACCGGCGCCTCGACCGGAATGCAGGGCCGGGGCCGGCGTCCGGCCAGCCAGCCGGCCAAGGGACCGGGGTCCGTCACTCCGCTGATGATCAGGATCAGAGCCGTCTCCGGGGGCAGGGCTCCAAGGACCAGCTCCATGGCAGGGCCCACCTCCGGATGGTCGAGATACTGAGCGCTATCCACGATGACCAGATCCGGCGGGGGATGGCGAAAGAGGGGTTCTGGATGGCGAATCAGCTCGGAGACGGGGCGGATATCGCCCCCCGAAACCCCGGTCTCGGAAGGCGGGGGCGGAGCCAGGCCGATCCGGTGTCGAGCCATCGGTCCCAGGGCGATGTCCGGCCCCGTCAAGAGGACCCGCCGGTCGGCGGCCGCCCGGGCCAAAAGCGCCGAGGCCAGGAGACGGGACCGGGCAAACCGGGGAAGGGTCACGATCCGGTCGGTCGTCTCCAGGCCGCCGATGCAGTCGGCCAGAAATGCCTCGACCGGAACCTCAGGCCGTGCCTTTGCGTCCGGCCGCAACGCCTTCCGGAGCTTGGGGTCGATGACCGGCCCCTCACCGCCGTTCCCGTCCGTAATGTCGGATTGGCCCATCAGCGAGGCCCCATGGCGTCAATGAAAGGTTTTGCAATCTGGATCATGACAGGCTCCTCGGATTTGAATGGAGCCCCGCGAGGTTTTCAAGACCTCGCGGAGCTTTTGCCTATCCCCATTCTATGGCACGGAACGCCGCGTGGATCAAGAGCGGTTTTGCCTCAGCTTTAATCGATACCGGGGACCACAATGATCATTCCCTTGATACTACCGCCACAAAAAGCAGAAAGACCTGGATGCTCTGATAATTGTTTGCTTGCCCACCCTCTCCATTTATTTGGTTCCTCACGCCAGGGTAAAGATCATACGAGACCTATACCATAAAGCGGACGGTTAGCAAATGGTGGAGAGAAAATCGAATAGGTACCACCCAATCTAGTTTTGCCAGAACGTATTCGCTCACATCAAACCCCGCGTTGTAATCTTCCAAGCACCGAAGGTGCGATTTGATATAGGCCAGGGCATCGCCCTGGTAGCTTGGCAAAAAACATTATAAGCCCTGTAAGGGCGAATTAAATCAGTCCCAAAGGTATCGTTCATCGTAATCAATGTCGTATTTTTTCAACAATTCAACGAATTCGCTTTTGAAATCTCGATTTTTATGATGTTCCTTCTGATTTGCGATATACTTTTTCAAAGAGTCCACAATTGAATTGCCAACAGAAAACGCGCCGTAACCACTCTGCCATGCAAAATTCTTGTATTGTTCTCCCTTTGTCTTGATCCATTTGGACGATCCGGTCTTTGCCTTTTCAACAAGTTTGGCAATGGTAATGGTTCGGGATAGTCGGCAAAGGATATGCACATGGTTTTCGGTCCCGCCAATGATTAAGACCGGTGAATCCAAGGAGCGAAATGTTGTGGAAAGATAACGGTGCAATTCCTTTTCGACATCGGGTTTAATCCATCTTTCTCGGTTTTTAGTACCAAAGACAATGTGAATTAAAACATTTGTCAATGTTTGAGGCATAAAACAC
>CAZWGY010000366.1:2768-5036 GCA_964633575.1 uncultured Desulfobacteraceae bacterium | reverse complement strand
TGATTTTCAAAATCCAAAATCTAAAATCCAGCACGTGGTGCTGGTGGCTCCGGAGGTCCACTGGAACACCGGGAACATCGGCCGGACCTGTCTGGGGACCGGAGCCCGGCTCCACCTGATCCGGCCCCTGGGGTTTTCCCTGGACAGCCGTCAGGTCAAGCGGGCCGGCCTCGACTATTGGGACCGGGTGGCCCCCGCCGTCTGGCCCGATTTCGATTCCTTTGTCGATGCCATGGCTCCTCAGCCGGGCGAGGTGGCCCTGTTAGCCAAGGCGGGGGAGCGCCCCTTCTGGGAGATGCCGTCCCCGGACCGGCTCTTTCTGATTTTCGGCTCCGAAACCCGGGGCCTTCCGGCGGCGGTCTTTGACCGGTTTCCGGGAGCGAGCTATCATATCCCCATCACCGGGGAGATCCGATGTCTCAACCTGTCCACGGCCGTGGGGATCGCCCTCTACGAAAGCCTCCGAGCGGCGCCCCCGGTCCATGCCTGGGAATAGCCCGTCGGGTCAGGGCTTCTGGTACCACTTTCCGGTGGCATCCTGGAGCCACTCGCCGGAATCGGCCTTCCGCTCGATCTGAGCGGCCCGGTGCTTTTCCACCACCTCCAGTTTGGTGTTTTCCTGGCGGGCGATGGCCTCGTAAACGGCCCGGCGGTCCCGGTTCTCGGCTTCCACCACATCCGCCCTGGACGGCGCGTCCTTGAGGAGCTCGAGATATCCCCGGTTGTTCTCCCCCACGATCCCCTGGGCCTTGAGGGACATGATAACCGGCAGGCGCTCCTTCATCCGGGCCTTGATGGCGGTGAAATCAGCGGCTCCCGCGAATCCCGGCCATCCCATCAGCAATGCGGCGAGGACCAGCCCCGCCACCGCGATCATCCGTTTCATGGCATCCTCCTCACTCGTCCGTACCCGCGGGCTCGATGGTCTCCTCGGCCCGGTCGATGTCGTCGAAGAAGTCGTCTAAGGCCCGGTCCACCCGGACGTTGACGTCGATGGTGATGTGAATGGGCTTCACCTCCACCGGCTCCACCCGGACCTCATGCCGGGTCTGACAGGCCGCGGCCGACAGCATCAGGGCCGCGACCGCGATGACCAGGGTTCGACTCATAACAGCCTCCTCGGTCTGGGGTCATTGGATCCGCGAAAAAATTCCTTTATACCGCAGAAGCCGGTCCAGGGGCAACCGGAAGTTGACATCCAGCCGGATGCCCTGAAAGCTTGAACCCGCCGCCTCGCCCGACACCCGGACAAATCCCCCCACCGTCCGGTCATAGACAAAGGGCAGCGGCCCGGCCGGCCGGCCGTTAAAGGACAGGCCCATTAAAAGGTCGTCGCCTTCGGTGTTGAGCCGGAGCGTCGCCCAGTCATACTCGTAATCCTTGAGCGCCTCGGCGGCCAGGGCCACCTGGGTTTCGGCATCGCCCCCGGCGGTGATCAGATCAGCGCCCCGGACGTGAATGGTCCCGCCCTTGCCGGGGGTGGAATACAAGAACCCGTCGTCAAAGATCAGCCGCCCCCCGCGGAGCCGAACCGGGACCTTGCCGTTGACGCTGCCCTCGCCATCGGCCTGAGCCACCCCGAGCTGCCGGAGGACCGTCGCCAGGTTCAACCGGTCACAATAGATCGTCACCCCGAGCTCATCCGCGGCCTCCCGGGTCGATATCCGAAAGGCCCCGGTGCTGATGGTTCCCCCGGCCCACCGGCCGGTCAACGACTCCACCAGGATCGTCCCGTCCGGCTCCACCTGATACCGGATCCGACCGTCGGTGACCTCGAGATCCCCGATCCCGGCCCGGTCAAAGGACAACGGCTGGGCCGGAGCGGTCACTCCCCGAAACAGATCCGGCATTTGGGCCGACAGCTCGATCCCGATCACTTCCATATCGCCCTCGTCAGCCCGGATCCGTCCATCGGTCAGAGACGCCGACAGGCTCCCATCCGTGTTCGGCGGCTCCATTTCCAGCTCAGCGGTCGCTGATATGCTCCCGCCGGCCCGGAGCCCCGGCGCCCCAAAGGTCTCCAGATCGACCTCGGGGGCATCCGCAGGCCGACGGACCGACAGTTCGGCGGTCAAGCCCGGCGGTCCTTCGAAAAACCGGGCCATGGTCTCGACCTCCAGCCGGAGCCCCGGAACCAACCGGCTCCGATGGGTCGCCGAAAGTTTCAGCCCCGCCGGGTTTAAGTGGATTCCCCCGCTCACCCCGCCGAGAGTCTTTTCTCCCCAGCGAATCGCTCCTACCGAAAGCGTCCCCTCCGGCGTCGGGTCA
>CAZWGY010000366.1:0-2668 GCA_964633575.1 uncultured Desulfobacteraceae bacterium | reverse complement strand
CTTTTCTCCCCAGCGAATCGCTCCTACCGAAAGCGTCCCCTCCGGCGTCGGGTCATCCGATGCCGGGGGCCATTGAACCGGCAGCATCACCGACACCGGCGAGGCCGAAAGGCCCAGGTCGCCGACGGCCACTTTCCCGCCATTCAATTTGACCGTCCCCGCCGCCGTGACGGGGCCGGGGCCGACCCGGACCGTTCCCTCGACGGCCAGCCGCCCGACTGCTCCGGTCACGCTACCGGATTCAAAGCTGATCTCCGGCCAGACGAGCGCCCCGGAAAAGGTCCCGGCCCCGCCCTCGCCCTCACCGGAAAGCCGGAGCGTCGGGAAAGCGGTCTCGATCCGAACGCCGTCTCCGGATAGCGAAATCTTGTCGGCTCCATCGGGCGGAGACACGGAGGTCAGCGACACGGCCCACCGGCCGGCCGCTTCCCGCCAACCGCTCCATTCGACGGCCAGCGGCAGCGGCGAGGCCGGGGACAGGGGGAGCGAATCGTCCCCTTCGGCCGGGAGCAGTCGGGCGGCCAGCCGCCCGTTTGCCGACCAGTCCCCGGCGGGTGTCGGCCGAAGCCGAACGGTGGACTCATCCAGAACGGCGACAACGGGATCGGCAAGCCCGAGGGATTCGACCGTCAGGTCCAGGCCGTCATCCGGATTTCCAGACAAACGGAGCCGGATCGGGCCGAACTCCGGACCCGTGGGCCGGAGCCTGACGGGGCCCAACCGGCCGGCGGCGAGATCAACGGTCAGCTCAGCCGCCGGGGATTTGAGGGAAACGGGAAACAGGGAGAGGTCAGCCGCGGCGGTGGCCGACAGATTGCCGCTCAGCCGGAGCCCCGCCGGACGGGGGGCCAAATCCACAAGCCGCCGCAATCGGAGCGGGCCGGCATCGGCCCGGACGGCCAGGGAATCTTGACCAAGGGAGAGACCGGCGCGGACATTGATCGGCGCGCCCAGGATTTCGGCCGCCAGGTGGGCCTCAAAGGTCTCGGGATCATCCGCCCCGGAGGTGACCGTCAGATCGAAAGGCAGGTGGATGCGGCCCCCGGCGCGGTGTATCACCAGATTGGCCTTCCGGATGTCGAGGCGCCCGACCTGGATCGGAAGATCCGGGCGGGACGACCGGCCGGGCCGGTCGGGCGACGCGGCGGGAGCCTCCGGGATCGGCATTCCTCGAAGGGATATCCGACCATCCCGGACGGTCAGGTGGATGGTCGGGGCCCCCACGTCGATCCCGTCGATCCGCCCGCTTATCAGCCCGGCCAGGGTGTATTCGGCCCGGACCGTTTCGATGGTCATTGCCGGGGAATCCTCGGCGCCCAGTCGAAACGCGCCGACGTCAGCCCCGGTCAGGCCGATCCGGCGGATTTCCACCTCAACCGGATCAATTCCCACCCGCCGGGCCAGGTCCGGGATGACCACCTTCTCCAGGTAAACCGGCCCGTACAGGATCAGTCCGGCGGCCCCCGCCATCAGGAGGAGAGCCACCAGAAGCCCGCCCCTGAACACAAGGGACCATCGCCGGGGCATCACCGGCCTATCGGACCGATCCGGCGAGCCCGGGCCACTCCCTTCGTTTTCCGATCCCGGGCGATTACTGCCCTGACCGGATCTTATCCTCGATCTTCCTAAGCTCATCCTGGGTGATGACGCCGAAATCAACCATCACTTGACCGATTCCGTCATCGCGCAACGCATCGTTTCTGAGGATGTTTTCCGGAGTCCGGAACTCGGTGGGCTTGACATTGACAAAGGTGTTGTCCAGAGTGTAGGCGCTTTTGGGCAAAAGCTCCACCTGGGACCCATAAAAGACGATGTGGTAGGTGAGCAGACCGTAGGCGATCCCGCCGACTATGGCCAGGGCAATAAGTTGTTTGATCCGTTTCATCATGGCTCGATTTCCTCGATTCGGTTTGGGGACGGGATATGGATTGGGCGTCGATTGCTTATTCAGGTTCGTCGGGCCGAGGATGCCTCGGCACCGCATCCGATCCATAAGCGATTTTGATCATCCTTTCAATCCCCAAATATAGCGCATGGCATCCTAAAATCAAGACGGAAAACGTTTCGATTTCAGCCGTGTTCCCCTTGAAGCATCAATCGGAAACGTGTATGGATCAAAAAAGCATTGGCGGCCTCCGCAACCGATCTCGGAAACAACCTGATCGAAAGTCGCGCTCATGATATTCCGAAAGCTCCAGACCCTCTTGGTGTGCGGTCTCTTCCGGCATCATCGGCCAGAAACCCGCTACGAAGGCGATCGGTCCCGACGCCGGATGACCGTCCGCGGTCGATGCGGACGAGTGTTGTCGCCGCCGGGGGCCGTCGTCCACCCCTGGGGGCCATGGGAAGCCGACCCCGATGGAGGCTGCCGGGAACACCGGATCTGCCCCCGTTGCGGGGCGGCCGAAACCCGTGAGGCCCATCGGTGGGGCGACTGGACCGAGGAGGATGACCGGCGCTGTCAATCGGTCTGTCTCGATTGCGGGGCGTCCGGGAGCCGATTTCACTGGGGTACCGACTGGACCAGGGTCGATGAGGACGTCTGCGAGGCCGTTTGCGAGCGGTGCGGAGCCACCTTCCGCCAAGCTCATGACCGACGGCTCGCCGAGCCGCCCGTCTGCCAGACCTGCACCCGTTGCGGGATGGGCTTCGATCATGAGTACCAGGA
>CAZWGY010000365.1:0-5058 GCA_964633575.1 uncultured Desulfobacteraceae bacterium | reverse complement strand
ATTTTCTTTCGACGGCCAAGGCATCCTGCGCGGAGGTCCGCTCTCAGCTCTATGTCGCTCTGGATGTGGGCTATATCACTCAGCCCAGATTAAAAACCCTGTTTGAACAGGCTGAGGACGTTGCCGCCTATCGGTGGATTGCGCGCAAGTGTCGATAGACAGCGGAAGGACCTGAAAAAATGAATAGCTCAGCTCATCACTCCACACTCAGTCCTCATCAGACCTCCGAGGTTTCCAATTTTTTTTGGAAACCTCGGAGGTCTCCAGCATCACTCAGCCCTCAGCACTCAAGACTCAGTCCTCATCACTCAGTTATTGAAAGGATGACCATAACATGAACGGAAACCGGATAATGGCAATGGCAACCCTGTTCCTGCTAACGGGTGCCTTCCCCGGCTGGGCCGATGTCACCCTGGACGGCACGATGGGGCCGGCCGGGGCGGTGGCCGGGCCGGAGTACGACATCCGGGCCGAGTACGGACGGCAGTCGGGGGGCAACCTCTTCCACTCCTTTGGCCGGTTTTCGGTGGGGGCCGGGGAGCGGGCCACTTTCAGCGGACCCGGCTCCGTCTCCAACATTATTGGCCGGGTCACCGGCGGGGACCTTTCCCGGATCGACGGGACTTTGCGGTCCACCATCTCCGGAGCGGACCTCTTTTTGCTCAACCCGGCCGGGGTGATCTTCGGCGCCGGCGCGTCCCTGGACCTCACCGGCGCCTTTCATGTCGGGGCGGCCGACGCCCTCAACTTCTCCGACGGGAACGCTTTTTCCGCTTTTCCGGCCCCGAACGAAATCCTTTCGGCGGCTCCGCCCAGCGCCTTCGGGTTTCTGGACGGCGGCGCCGACGGCGAGGTGAGGATTGAAGGCGACTTGTCGGTCCCGGCGGGGGAATCCCTGACCGTGGCCGGCCGTGATGTGACGGTCTCGGGGAGCCTTTCGGCCCCGGACGGGCGGGTCCGGCTGGATGCCGTGGCCGGGCCGGGAGAGGCCCCGCTGGGGATCGAGGATGACCCGCCCCCGGCCGACGGGGACGTCATTCTGGCGCCGGGGGCATCGGTGGACGTGAGCGGCGACGGCGGCGGGACGGTGGTCATCCGGGGCGGACGGTTCTATGCCGACGAGGCCGCCATCTGGGCCGAGACTTACGGCGACGTTGACGGCGGCCGGATCGACATCGAGACGGGAGACGGCGGAGTGACCCTCGACGGGGGGAGCCTGATCCTGACGGACACGGAGGCCGGCGGTGACGCCGCCGATGTAACCATCCGGTCGGACGGACCGGTGACCCTCACAGGGTTCGATGCCGATGATCAGTCCGCCGCGATCTCCGCCAATGCCTGGGGCGAATATGAGGACGCCGGGGACGCCGGGGACGTGACGGTCGAATCCCGTTCCGGGGGGATTACGGTAACTGACGGGGCCGCCATCGAGACCGCTTCTTACGGTGTCGGGGCGGCCGGAGCAGTGACTCTCGAGGCCGCCGGGGCGGTGAGCTTTTCCGGCATCGCCGGCCGGGGCTGGGGAGCTCGGGTCCGGGCCGGGGCTGAAACCCGATACTCCGGGGATGCCGGGGACGTGACGATCTCCGCCGACCGGATCACCCTGTCCGACGGGGCTCTGATCGACAGCTCCACCTTCGGGCCGGGCCGGGGGGGCGAGGTCCGGCTCACGGCCCAAAACGAGGTGATCTTTTCGGGGACTGACGCCGACGGGCTCGGCTCCGGGGTGATCGCCCGGACCGACGGGTCCGACTTTGACGCCGGAGACGCCGGGAACGTGTCCGTGACCGCGGACTCCCTCACCCTGTCCGACGGCGGCTGGATCGGCAACACCTCATCCGGGCCCGGCCGGGGCGGGGACGTGACCGTCGAGGCGGCCGGCGTTGTCCGGTTCGAGGGCGTGGACGGAAACGGGGACGCCAGCCGGATTTACACCACCGCTCTCGGCGAGTCCGAGGATGCCGGGAACGCCGGGGATGTCCGGATCAGCGCCGGGTCCATCGAGATGACCGACGGCGGCGGAGTGACCGCCAGCACGTCCGGACCGGGGCGGAGCGGGGCGGTGGACCTGACGGCTCGGGAGACCATCCGGATAACCGGGGTCAACCCGGAAGGGGCCACCTCGGACGGCCTCGGCTCCGGGGTTTACGCCCGGTCCCGCCTGGAGGTCGGCGAGGAGCCCGACGATCCGGCCGGCGGCGACGCCGGAAACATCACCCTGTCGGCCCTGACCATTGTCATCGAGGACGGCGCCGCCGTCAACAACAGCACCTGGGGCGCCGGGGATGCCGGCGACATCGGGCTGAATGCCGAGACGGTGACGGTTTCGGGCGGCGGGACCGGGTTGTTTTCCCGGTCCGAAAGCTGGGAGCCGGCGGGGGGAGACGGCGGGTCCATTACGGTGGCCGCCGATCGGGTCTCGGTGACCCACGGGGCTACGGTGGGCACGGCCTCTTACGGCGGGGGCCGCGGCGGGGACGTGACCATCACCGCAACCGGCCCGGTGGGTTTTAGCGGCCTGGACGACGACGGCATCGCTCCGGCCGTCTTCACTCGGGCCGAAGGAGAGGAGACCGACGCCGGTGACGCCGGAAACATCCGGATCGAGGGCCGACGGATCACCCTGGGCGACGGCGGACTCATCGAAAGCGCCTCCTACGGCGGCGGGGGCGGCGGGGATCTAACCCTCGTTGCCGGCGAATCCGTCACCCTGTCGGGCACTGAAGGAGACGGGTCCGGAGCCCGGATCGCCGTGGGCGCCGAGACCAGCTACGCCCGGGACGCCGGCCGGGTGACCATCGAGACCGGGGACCTCACCCTGAATGACGGAGCCTTCATCGACAGCCTGACCTTCGGGACCGGCCGGGGCGGGGACGTGTCCATCGCCGCGACCGGAACGGTCCGGCTCGCCGGGATCGACGGCGACGGCCTCGGTTCGGGGATCATCGCCCGGGCCGACGGGGCCGACGAGGATGCCGGCCGGGGCGGGGATGTGACCATCAATGCCGCCGAGATCCGGTTCGACGACGGCGGCTGGATCGGCAACACCTCTGACGGCGGCGGCCGGGGCGGGGACGTGACCATCACGGCGGCCGGGGCGATCCACTTCGGCGGGGTTGACGGCGACGGCTACGCCAGCCAGGTTTACACATCGACCTTGAGCGACGAGCCTTACGCCAAGGAAGCCGGGGACATCACCCTCTCCGCCGGGTCGATCACCTTTACCGACGGCGCCGGACTCACCGCCTCCACCCGAGGCCAGGGCGATGCCGGTCGGATCGAAGTCCGGACCCCCGGAACCCTTCGCCTGGAAGGCGGCAATCCCCACGGCGAAAACCGGGACGGCTACGGCAGCGGCCTTTACGCTCGAGCCACCGGAACCGGGCCGGATGCCGGAACCGGGGGACGAATTTCGGTCTCGGCCGGTAATTTGGTCCTCGCCGACGGGGGCCTGATCACCTCCAGCACCGAAGGGGCGGGGAAAGGCGGCGACGTGGTCCTCGATATCGCCGGGACCACCCAAATCGAAGGGATCGGGACTCCGGACCCGGACGCCGAGCCCCGGTCCAGCCAGACCGATTTCTTAGACGACGGCGGGACTCCGGCTGACGCCTATCCCAGCGGAATCTACGCCGGCTCCACCGGCCCGGCCCCCGATGCCGGAGCCGCCGGAGTAATCCGTCTGACCGGTGATGAAATCCGGTTGTCCGCCGGCGGGCGGATCGCCACATCGGCCGACAACGCCGGCGGCGGGGCCATGACCATCCGGGTGAACCGGCGGCTCTATCTCCTGGACGGCCGGATCACCACCAGCGTCGCCCTCGGGGCCGGCGACGGCGGGGACGTGACCATCGACCATCCTCGGTTTGTCATTCTCAACGGCGCCGAAATTATCGCCCGGGCCTGGGAGGGGACCGGCGGCAACATCAGCATCGCCGCCGACCACTTCATCCGGACCACCGACTCGGTGGTGGACGCCTCCAGCCGGCTCGGGATCGACGGGGTGGTGGAGATCGCCTCGCCCGAGGTGGACGTGAGCGGCGGCCTGGCGGTCCTGCCCACCGACTTTCTCGACGCGGCCCAATGGCTGGCCACCCCCTGCGCGGCCCGGTCCGGGGAGTCGGTGAGCCGGTTTGTGATCTCCGGCCGGGACGGCGTCCCCCCGCCCTACGACGGGGTCCTGGGCAGTCCCTATGCGGAGATGGAAAGGACTGGGCCAGACGAGGGGGATGTTTGCCCATGAACGACCTGAACATGAAACAAGGACTTTTTCTATCGGTTCGACCCGGATATGAATGATTGGCGCTTTGATCGGTATGAAGCAAATGAACGATAACTCTTTTATCGACCTTGGGGAGTCTGATATGAAATCCGTCGTTACATCAAAATTCCAAACAACCATTCCCGAAGCAGTGCGTGATTATATGAATCTTTCCGAAAATGACACGCTCGAATGGAAGATCCTGGATGGAAAAATCATCGTTACATCATCGAGCAAGAATTTCTTGAAACATCAAAATACGATAAAAACGGGGAGAGGGGATATCTCGAAAGACATTGAATCCGCCAGGAACCGGCGAGTGGAGAAATATCGGTGAACACATATGTGATCGATACAAACGCCCTGATTTCTTTCCTGACGGACAGAAATCCCCAGCAACAGGCCGGAGTATCCGAAATCTTTCAAGAAGCCGCGTCACTTAAAGCCCGAATTCTCTGCCCTCAAAACGTCCTTACCGAATTCATTTTCGTGATGGATAGGGTTTATGAAATCCCCAAAAGCAAGATCAGGGAATTGTTGCACGATTTCATGGCCATGCCCGGTGTTACGGTCATCCACGAGTTGGACTTTCCAAACGTCCTATCTTACTGGCCGGAATCGATACCGGATTTCGGAGATGCCGTCGTTGCTTCAGTTTGTCGGTCAAACCAACCGTCCATCATCGTCACTTTCGATCAAAAACTTACCAAGAAGCTGAATTTGCTTGGATTTGAAGTTGCGCTAAAAAACATTTGATCAGCCGGGTAGTGTGGGCAAAATCATAGATGGAGGCCACC
>CAZWGY010000364.1:0-5059 GCA_964633575.1 uncultured Desulfobacteraceae bacterium | reverse complement strand
CTGACGCCGGTGGACGCGCCGGGGACCGGTTTCAGGCTCCGGTTTCCCCTGTCGGTTGTCCCGGATTCCGGTCTGGCAATTGCAGGACGCTAACCATTGCGACCGGCGGGTTGGAAACGACGGTGGTCGTCTGAAGGCTGGGGATATTATCGGCGGGGGCGGTATAACGGCGAGCGAGAGGAATGGCGATGGATGAAAAGCGGATTCTGGTGGTTGAAGATGACGGGATCATCGCGGCCCGGCTGGAAGATACTCTGAGGCGCTGGGGGTATGCGACCGAGTCGGTTCCTTCCGGTGAGGATGCCGTGGACCGGGGCGAGACCTTCGCGCCGGACCTGATCCTGATGGATGTCCGGCTGGAGGGCCGGATGACCGGAGTAGAAGCGGCGGCAACCATCCGGAGGGTTCGGGATGTCCCGGTGATCTACCTCACGGCCTACTCGGACGACGCCCTTCTGGAAAGCGCCAAGCGGACCGAGCCCCACGGCTATCTGGTCAAGCCGGTTCGGGACAAGGAGCTTCGGGCCACCATCGAAATGGCCCTCTACAAGCACGAGATGGACCGGAAGCTCCGGGAGAGCGAGGAGCGTTACCATGCCGTGGTCTCCCAGGCCATCGAGGCCATCTACCTCTTCGACATCGACACCGGCCGGATCATCGAGGTCAACCCCGCCTTCACCCGGTTGCTGGGATATTCCCCGGCGGCCGCGGCCGGCTTGACCCTCTATGACTTAATCGCGGACGGCCGCGAGGGAATCAATGCGAATATCCGGACGGTGGTCGAACAGGGGCGATATGCTCTGGGGGAGCGCCGGTATCGGCGAAAGGACGGGGAGATTGTCGAGGTGGAGGTCAACGCCACGCTCATTTCTTATGGCGGAGGCCGGGCCATCTCCACCGTCGTCCACGACATCACCGAGCGGAAACGGATGGAGGCCCAGATCCAGTACATCCAGAAAATGGAGAGTCTCGGAGTCATGGCCGGCGCCGTGGCCCACAACTTCAACAATCTTTTGTCGGTGATCCTGGGACATACCGAGATGGTCCAGTCGGACCTATCCCCCGGCTCTCCCCATCAGTACTCGATGAACGAAATCTTCAAGGCCGGGATGCGGGCTCGGGAGATCATCCAGCAGATCCTGATCTATCGGGGACGGATGCCGATGAAACCGGGTCCGGTCAGTTTGTCGAACCTCATTCGGGAAATGACGCCCATGCTGGAGATCTCCGTTTCCCGATCCGTCTGTCTGCAATTCGACCTGGCCGACGGCCTGCCCACGGTGGTTCTCGATACCGACCAGGCGAGACAGTTGGTGGTCAACATTTTGACCAACGCCTCGGAGTCTCTGGGGGATGCGGGAGGGATCATCTCGGTGACCACCGGGACGATGACCGCCGACCGGGATTATCTCGCCGAACCTTACCTCGACGGGGACCTCCAGGCGGGGGAGTATGTCACCTTGGCGGTAACCGACACCGGGCCGGGCATGGACCCCGATACCCGGTCCCGGATATTTGATCCCTTTTTCACCACCAAGCTCATCGGCCGGGGGCTCGGGCTTTCAGCGGTCCTGGGGATCGTCCGCAAGCACCGGGGAGCCATCAAGGTTGACAGCGAGGTCGGCTCGGGAACCCGCGTGGAGGTGCTCCTGCCGACCGCCTAGCGTCCGTCGGAAAGCCGGTCCCATAAGGCTTCGGCTTCCCGCCGGCGGTCAGGGGCACGGCGGGGCGAGCCGTGGTCGGACGGGGGCGTTTGTCCCCGGAGTCGGGCGATCCGTTCATCCAGGGGCGGATGGGTGGAAAAGAGGCCCGCCAGACGCCGGCCGGACAGGGGGTTGACGATAAACATATGGGCGGTGGCCGGGTTCGGCTCGGATCGCCACAGCCGGGGCCGGCTGGCGGCCTGGCCCAGCGTTTCCAATGCGTTGGCCAGCCCTTCGGCGTTGCCGGCAAATCGAGCCCCCGTCTCATCGGCCAGGTACTCCCGGGACCGGGAGATGGCCATCTGGACCAGCATCGCTCCAATGGGCGCGATGATCGACATGATCAGAAGCCCCACGATCCCCATCCCGCCCTCGTCATCATCCCCGCCGCCGAAAATGGCGCTCCACCGGGCCATGCTCGCCAGAACCATGACGGCTCCGGCCAGGGTGGCGGCAATGGAGCCGATGAGGATGTCCCGGTTTTTGACATGGGCCAGCTCGTGGGCGAGAACCCCTTCGATCTGGCGATGGTCCATGATCCGGACCAAACCCTCGGTAACGGCGATCACCGCATGTTCCGGGTTCCGGCCGGTGGCAAAGGCGTTGGGGGCGTCCTCGGGGATGATGAAGATTCGGGGCATCGGGAGCCCGGCCCGCCCGGTCAGGGTCTCGACGATCCCATAGAGCTCGGGGGCATCGCCGGGACCCACCGGCTGGGCCCGGTACATCCGGAGGACGATCCGGTCGGAATACCAGTAGCTGAAGAAATTCATGCCGCCGGCCAGCAGGAGAGCGATGATCATCCCGGTTCGGCCGCCGATGAGTCCGCCGATAAAGACGATAAAAACCGTCAGGACCGTGAGCAGGAAAACGGTCCGAATCTGATTTCCCATGGAAGTTACCTCCTTTTCGATTAACGGGTTTCGAGTCCGGGGCCGGACCCGGCGGCAATCCGGGATTTGACTTTTTTCCGGCCATCGCGTAAGAGAGGGCCGGCCGGTGACGGCGCCCGGCGTCTGATCCGGGTCCGACACCCCGCCTTTTGACCCCCTTCCAGGAGCGTTCATGAGACTACCCGGACTCGTTGACGTCCACGTCCACTTGCGGGAGCCGGGGGCGACCCACAAGGAGGACTTCGATACCGGCACCGCCGCCGCCCTGGCGGGCGGCTTTACCGCCGTGCTGGTCATGCCCAACACCATGCCCCCCGTAACCGATGCCGAGACCTTCGATCCGGCCCTGGCGGCGGCCCATAAAAAGGCCCGGTGCGACTTCGCTCTGTTTGCCGGGGCCGGGCCGGATAACGTCGAGACGTTGGCGGCCCTGGCCCCTCGGACCGCCGGCCTGAAGATGTATCTCGATGCGACCTTCGGCCCCCTCCGGCTGGATGACTTATGCCTCTGGCTGGATCACTTCGCCGCCTGGCCCCGTCATCTTCCCATAGCGGTCCACGCCGAAGGCCGGACCCTGGCCGCGGCGATCCTCATGGCCGACATCCACGGGCGCCCGGTCCACCTCTGCCATGTCTCCCGCCGGGAGGAAATCCGGGTGATCGCCCGGGCCAAGGCGGCCGGTGTTCCGGTCACCTGCGAAGTCTGCCCCCATCACCTCTTCCTGACGACCGACGACATCGCCCGGATCGGGCCGGGACGCTCGGAGGTCCGTCCTCCCCTTGCCGGCTCCGAGGACCGGGCGGCGCTCTGGGACCACCTCGAGGTCATCGACGTCTTCGCCACCGACCATGCTCCGCACACACTCGCCGAAAAGGACGGCCCCGATCCCCCGCCCGGCTTTCCCGGCCTGGAGACGGCCCTGCCCCTGCTGCTCACCGCCGTAGCCGACGGCCGCCTGACGCTGGATGATCTCGTCCGCCGGATGTATGACAACCCCCGCCGGATCTTTTCTCTTCCCGAACAGCCCGAGACCTGGGTCGAGGTGGACCCCGACGCCCGGTGGGAGATCCGCCCCGAATCTCTCCATACCCGCTGCGGGTGGACCCCGTTTGCCGGGAGACCGGTCCGGGGCCGGGTCCGGCGAGTGGTGCTCCGGGGCCGGGAGGTCGTCTCCGACGGTGTCGTGAAAGCCCCGCCCGGCACCGGCCGGGATCTCCGGGAGTTGGGCGGCCACGGAGGGCCGCCCCCGCAACCAACACCGGATCAACCCCATTCATCGACGGGAGAATCGCGATGACCACTTGCCTGACCGAGGACCTGCCCAACCCGCACTTGCCCTTCGGCGACCAGCGAAACGCGCCCTTTTACGGAAAAGACATCCTCTCCGTGGATCAGTTCTGTAGAGCCGACCTGGAATACGTCTTCGGGGTCGCCCATGAGATGAACGAGATGGTCGCCCGGGTCGGCTCCTTTGACCTCCTCAAGGGGAAGATCATGGCCAGCCTCTTCTACGAGCCATCCACCCGGACCTCGTCGTCGTTTATGTCGGCCATGGAGCGGCTGGGCGGGAGCGTGATCCCCATCAACAATGTCCAGTATTCGTCGGTCTCCAAAGGCGAATCCCTCCCCGACACGGTGCGGACGCTCGAGTGTTATGCCGACGTGATCGTTCTCCGCCACCCGGATGTCGGGGCTTCGGCCCTGGCGGCCGAGTATTGCCGGAAACCGGTGATCAACGCCGGCGACGGGGTGGGCGAACATCCGACCCAGGCCCTCCTGGACCTTTTCACCATCATCAGCGAGCTCGGCCGGGTCGATGGCCTGACGGTCACCCTCCTCGGAGACCTCAAGTACGGCCGGACGGTCCACTCCCTCGCCCGGCTCCTCTCCCTGTTTGATGTCCGGCTCAACTATGTTTCCCCGGAGGTCCTGGCCATGCCACCGGAGATCGTGGCCGGTCTCCGGGAAAAGGGCGTGGACCAGCGGGAGAGCGAGACCCTGGCCCCCGTGCTGGCCGACACCGATGTCCTCTATGTGACCCGGGTTCAGAGGGAGCGGTTCGCCGACCCCGCGGAATACGAAGGGGTCAAGGGCGCCTACGTTATCACCGCCGAGACCATGGCCGCCGCCGGGGAACGGATGATTCTCATGCACCCCCTGCCCCGGGTGGGCGAGATCGACCTCGCGGTGGACGATGACCCCCGAGCCGCCTATTTCCGGCAGATGCAATACGGAATGTATGTTCGGATGGCGCTGTTGTCGATGGTGCTCGGCAAAGCGTAAGGGGATTCGGTCAACCGGGCCGGGGGCCGATCACTCCGGAGCATCGGCCGCGCCGGCCAGCTTGTCCTTGAAAAAGCCGGTCACCTTCTTCATGATGCCGCGCTCCACCTGCCGGACCCGTTCCCGGGAGATCCCGTAGCGGTCGCCGATCTCCTGAAGGGTCATCGGATTGTCGGCGAG
>CAZWGY010000363.1:3827-5065 GCA_964633575.1 uncultured Desulfobacteraceae bacterium | reverse complement strand
CGGACACGCAGGTCCGCCCCTACAACATGCGGGCGGGACGCCCGCGCTCCCAGGGAGGACAATTATGTCCGCCCCTACAACCCGAAAAGGTGTTTTTGCCCCCTGGGAACGCCTCGGGCCGGTGCGGCCCAGCCCCGAATGGGGTGAACATAACCAGACCGGAGCACCGTCTCGGCCCCCGCCCCAGTCATGCCACGCCGGAAAAAATCGCCTTTTTCCATCCACTTCCAATCGGAGCGGTTGACATCCCCATCGGGATTCACTAAATCCGTAAGCGGGCGGGTGTGAAGCGCGTTTGCCCCGTGACGGGGTCGGCGGGGCCGCCCCAACCGATCGAAAGGGCCCGACCATGCCATTGGACCACCGACTGATCCGGGTGCGGATCATTTTTATCAGCATCCTGTGCTCGCTGGTGCTCGGCGCCGGCATCAGCGCCGTTGCCATCCGCGCCGCCGGCCAGAGCCTCATCCGACACCGGACGGCCCAGCTCGTGGCCGTCCGGGAGGGCATCCAGGTCCGCGTCGAGGAGACGATGGCCCGTCTGGGGGATGTTCTGGCGGCCCGGGCCGCCGCCCCCGGCGTCTCAGCCGCTCTGGCCGACTTTGCGGATGCCTTTCCGCGGATTCCCGAGGAGGTCCCGGTGGACCCGGCCCTCTGCCGGGTTCAGCTCATCGACCTTTACACGGCCCGCTATTTTGAATCAGAAGATGAAGGCCAACCCGAGCGGAACGGTGACCGGAGTCCGGAAGACTATCTCCCCGATACGCGGGCGGGGCTGATCGCTCAGTATTATTACATCGCCAGGAACCCCCATCCCGAGGACCAGCGGGACGAGATGGTCGCACCGGAAGCGGTCCGATTCGCTTACGCCGACGTCCATGCCCGGTATCATCCCGGTTTCCGGACACTCCGCCGGCGCCTGGGGTTCCGGGATATCCTCCTGGCCGGCCCCGACGGCCGGGTCCTCTATTCGGTCCGCAAGGAGATCGACTTCGCCACTCGCCTCGAAGGCGGGCCGGACCGTGAGAGCGGGCTTGTTCGGGCCTTCCGGGCCGCCGCCGCTCTGCCGGCCGGGGATATCGCCTTCGCTGATTTCGCATCCTATCCCGCCGCCGGCGATCCTCCGGCCGCCTTTATCGCCACTCCGATTTTTTCCGACGGTGACCGCGCCGGAGTCCTTATCGCCCGGATCTCGCTGGATACCATCGCCGCCCTCCTACCCGCCGGCGGAGAAAATG
>CAZWGY010000363.1:0-3727 GCA_964633575.1 uncultured Desulfobacteraceae bacterium | reverse complement strand
CCACCTGGGCCGCCGTCGCTCAGGTGGACCGGGCCGAGGTCCTCGAAGACCAGCGGTCCCTGATCGGTTGGATCTTTCTGGTGGCGGTCATCGGAGTGGGGGCCGTCCTGGCGATCCTGATCCCGCTTATCCGCCGGATTCTGGTCCGGCCCCTTTCGGCGATCACCGATACGATCCGGGAGCTGTCCGAGCAGGGCGGCGACCTGACCCGGGAAATTCCGGTTCGGGCTCCAGACGAGCTGGGGGTTCTGGCCGGACACGTCAACCGGTTCATCGGGACGCTCCGGACCCAGATGCTCGACATCCAGATGTCGGCCGAGGTCATGAACGGCGCCGTCCGGGACCTTTCGGGCGCCTCCCGCCGGATCGAAACCACCGCCAACAGCCAGGCCGCCGCCGTCAAGGAGGTGGTGTCCACCATGGAAGACGCCGACGCGCTTTCCAAGCGGGTGGCCGTCCGGGTTCAGGAAGTGGCTGAATTCGCCGACGGGACTCGGGACCAGGTGGGCCACGGCTTCACCCTCACCCGGAACAACCGGGAGAAGATGACCGAGATCCGGGACGCCAACCGGGACGTCGGCGCCGGCATCCGGGCCATGGGCGAACACGTCCGCAACATCTGGGAGATCATCGAGATCATCAACGCGGTGGCCGACCAGACCCGGATCATCGCCTTCAACGCCGAGCTGGAGGCATCAGCGGCCGGTGAGCGGGGGGAGAGCTTCGAGATCGTCGCCAACGAGATCCGCCGGCTCGCCAACCACACGGTCACCGCCACCCGGCAGATCAAGGGCCGGATCGACGAGATCCAGAAGGCCGCCGACGCCCTCGTGCTCACCGCCGATGCCGGTACAAAGCGCATCACGGAAGGGGAGAAAGTCTCGGCCCGGCTGGAGACGGTCTTCGGAGAGATCCAGCGCTCCGCCGACTCATCCGCCGAATCGGCCCGGAACATCACCGACTCCATCAGTCAGCAGGTGGCCGCCTTCGAGCAGATTCTCCTCACCCTAAAGGAGATCTCCGCGGGGATCGACAGCTTCGTGATCTCCACCCGATCCACCAGCCGCGCCGCCGAAACCCTCCAGGCCATGGCCGGCGAACTCGACGGGATCGTGGGCGGATACGAGATCAGCGGATAAACGCCATGCCTCGGATGGCCGACCGCCATCCGGGCCCAAAGGAGCGACTATGACGGACATCCTGATTATCGGTGCCGGGGGCGTGGGCAGCGTCGTGGCCCAGAAGTGTGCTCAGGTCCCGGATGTTTTTTCCCGGATCACCCTGGCCAGCCGGACCCCGGCCAAATGCGAGGCGATCCGGCGCCGGATTGACCGGCCGATGGAAATCGCCGAGGTGGACGCCGACGACGTCGAGGCCCTGGTGGGCCTCATCGAGCGGGTCCGGCCCCGGCTGGTTCTCCACGTGGCCCTGCCTTACCAGGACCTGACCATTATGGAAGCCTGCCTCCGGACCGGAGTGGACTACCTCGACACGGCCAACTACGAATCCCCCGACGAGGCCCGGTTCTACTACGGCCCTCAGTGGGACTACGATGACCGGTTCCGGGAGCGGGGGATCATGGGGCTTCTGGGCTGCGGCTTCGACCCCGGCGTCACCAACATCTTCTGCGCTCATGCGGCCAAGCACCACTTCGACGAAATCCACGCCGTGGATATCATGGACTGCAACGCCGGGGACCATGGTCACCCCTTTGCCACCAACTTCAACCCCGAAATCAACATCCGGGAGGTCACCGCCCCCGGCCGCTATTGGGAAGACGGAAAATGGGTGACCGTCCCGCCCCTGTCGGTCCACCGGCCTTTCGACTTCCCCGAGATCGGCGTCCGGGAGATGTACCTCATGTACCACGAGGAGCTGGAATCCCTGGTCCGGCACCTCCCCCACCTGAAACGAATCCGCTTCTGGATGACCTTTTCCGACTCGTACCTTACTCACCTCCGGGTCCTCGAAAACGTCGGGATGACCCGGATCGACCCGGTGATCTACGAAGGCCGGGAAATCGTCCCGCTCAAATTCCTCAAGGCCCTCCTCCCCGAGCCGTCCAGCCTGGGCGAGGGGTATCGCGGCAAGACCAACATCGGCTGCCGGATCGAGGGGATCAAGGACGGAGCCCCCAAGCGATACTATGTTTACAATGTCTGCGACCACGCCGAGGCCTATCGGGAGCTGGGGGCTCAGGCGATCTCCTATACCACCGGCGTGCCGGCGATGATCGGAGCGATGATGATGCTCACCGGGACCTGGCGGCGGGAGGGGGTCGTCAACGTCGAGGCGCTCGACCCCGATCCCTTCATGGCGGCGTTGGGCCGGCATGGCCTTCCGGTCACCGAGCAGGTCCTGACGTGAGCGCGTCGCCGGTCCGCTTCGACATCACGGCGGTTCCGAGCCCCTGTTTCGTGGTGGACACCGTTCTTTTGGAGCGGAACCTCAAGATCCTCGACACGGTCCAGGGCCGGACCGGCTGCAAGATCCTTCTGGCGCTCAAGGGGTTCGCGGCTTTCGCTCTCTTTCCCCTGATCCGGTCCTACCTTTGCGGGGTCTCGGCGGCCTCCCCGGACGAGGCCCGTCTGGGTTACGAGACCTTTGGCGGCGAGGTCCACGTCTGCGCCCCGGCTTACCGTGAGGAAGACATGGACGACATCCTCCGGTGGGCCGACCATCTCGTCTTCAACTCCTTTTCCCAGTGGCGCCGGTTCCGGGACCAGGTTCGGACGGCCCCGACGCCGGTTTCATGCGGCATCCGGGTCAACCCGGAGCATTCCGAGGCCCCGGCGGCCATCTACGACCCCTGCGCTCCCGGCTCCCGCCTGGGCGTGATCCGGAAGCATTTCGAGCCCGAGGCCCTCGACGGCATTGACGGGCTCCACTTCCACACCCTCTGTGAGCAGAACGTCGATGCCCTGGAACGGACCCTGGCCGCCTTTATGGAGCGGTTCGGGGAATGGGTGGACCGGATGGCCTGGGTCAATTTCGGCGGGGGCCATCATATCACCCGGCCGGGCTATGATGTGGACCGCCTCTGCGATCTTCTGGCCGGGTTCGCCGACCGGCATCCGGTGGGGATTTACCTGGAGCCGGGGGAAGCGGTGGCCCTCAACACCGGCGTCCTGGTGGCCACGGTCCTCGATGTGGTCCGAAACGGCATGGAGATCGCCATCCTGGACACCTCCGCCGCCGCTCATACGCCCGACGTCCTCGAAATGCCCTACCGCCCCGAGATTCTCGGGGCGGGTAGGCCGGGCCAGTACCCCCATACCTACCGCCTCGGCGGCCTGACCTGCCTGGCCGGGGATATTATCGGCGACTATTCCTTCCGCCACCCGCTCCGGGTCGGCGACCGCCTGGCCTTTCTCGACATGGCCCACTACACCATGGTCAAGACCACCACCTTCAACGGGGTTCGTCTCCCCGCCATCGCGGCCGTCGATGCCGACGGCGCGGTCCGGACGGTCCGGACGTTCGGGTACGGGGATTTCAAGGGGCGGCTGTCCTGATGCCGGTTCGGGATTCCCGGATTTTGACGGCGGGCGCGGCCGACCGAGATCAATAAGCCCGACACGGCAACATTCCTTGGTTATCGGCTCAGGAACTACGAGGATTAGGGATAAGCAGGGTTTACCCATGGCAACAAAAAAAAATCTGCTTATCCCTAATCCTTGTAGGTGGTCATTTCCCCACCCGAACCACGCCCCAGCCGGAATGGGCA
>CAZWGY010000362.1:0-5071 GCA_964633575.1 uncultured Desulfobacteraceae bacterium | reverse complement strand
CCTATCACCTATCACCTATTTTCAATCGAATTCTCGCGGCCACCGACCAGCCCGAAGAATGCGGCCCGCCGGTGATCACGGCCGCCCGGCTCGCGGCGCGGGATGGAGCGAGTCTCCGGGTCATCCACGTCCTGGAATCCCGGTCGGCCGAGAACCGGCAACGGGTCCGGCACCACGAGACCGGCGAGGAGATCGATGCCACGCCGACTTACATTCAATCAGTCGCCGACTTGCTCCGGCGCCGGTGCGAGCCGGTCTGGGCCGATTGCAAGGCCCCCGAAGTCCGGGTGACGGTCGGCTATCCCTGGGAACAAATCCTCAAGTGGAGCCGGACGGATAAAACCGACCTGATCGTCCTGGGACCTCATTCGGAACGGGCCGCCGTCCGGGGGGTGATCCGGGTCCGGGGCCGGATCGGCTCGACCGTCGAGGGCGTGGTCCGCCGGGAGCGCTGTCCGGTGATGATCGTCAACCGGCCGGCCGACGCCGAAACCCTTTCCTTTTCCTCGATCCTCGTCTGCACCGACTTTTCGTCCTCCTGCGAATCCGCTCTGGCCATGGCGGTCCGGATCGCCCGCCGGCGCGGCGGCCGCCTCACCGTCTTTCATCTCCTCCCCGTCCCGCCGGGCTATCAGCAGGCCGACTACCGGCGGGACCTTGGCGAGGCCGACGGGAGGCTTTGGCGGTTTTGCCGCGCCATTCCCCCGGAGGTCCCCCACGAGACCCGAATTCGGGGCGGGGTTCTGCCCCATGCCGAGATCCTGGCCGCCGCTGAAGCGGCTGACGCGGACCTGATCATCCTCGGCTCCCACACCAAATCGGACGGCGGGAAGTGGTATGTCGGCTCCGTCGTCGAGCGGACCGGGTTTCGGGCGACCCGACCGGTGATGGTGGTCACCGACGCGGACGCCCTGGTCGGATGGACTCCGTGAGCCGGTCCGGCGGCGGAGTCCCGCTACGGGCGGGATTTACCACCGGCACGGCCGCCGCCGCCGCCGCAAAGGGGGCTTTGACCTGTCTGCTTTCCCCCGAAACGCGGCTGCCCGATGCGGTCTCGGTGCCCCTCCCCGATGGCGGTCGGTTGACAATCCCGCTCCACGCCCTGACCCGAGAGGGGCCGGACACGGCGGTCTGCTCGGTGATCAAGGACGCCGGGGACGACCCGGACGTCACCCACCGGGCCGAGATCGGAGCCGTCGTCACCATCAGACCTCCGAGGTTTCCAGATTTTTTGGAAACCTCGGAGGTCTCCAGCATGACTCAGTCCTCATTACTCATCGTCGGCGGCCGGGGGGTGGGGCGGGTGACCAAGCCGGGCTTGGCGGTGGCGCCGGGCGAACCGGCCATCAATCCGGTACCTCGCCGGATGATCGCCGCCGCCGTTGATGAAGCCCTGGCCGGCCGGGAGATTCCGGTCCGGGTGGAGGTTTTCGTTCCCGAGGGGGAGCGGCTGGCGGAAAAGACGTTAAACCGCCGGCTGGGGATCATCGGCGGGATTTCGATTCTCGGAACCACCGGGATCGTCCGGCCCCTGTCCCACGACGCCTACATCGCCTCGGTCCGTTCAGCCCTGTCGGTAGCCGCGGCTTCGGGCATCGACACCGTTGTCCTCACCACCGGCCGGCGGAGCGAGCGTCTGGCCCAGGCCCGATGGCCGGATTGGCCCGAGGAGGGTTTTATCCAGATGGGGGATTTCTTCAGGGACGCCCTGACCGCCGCCGTCTCGAACGGGCTGAAGGCGGTCATCCTGGCGGTCTTTTTCGGCAAGGCCGTGAAAATGGCATCCGGGGCCGCTCAGACCCATGCGACCCGGTCGCGGCTGGCCCTCTCCCGGCTTGCCGAATGGACGCTTTCGGCAACGGGCGATCAACAACTGGCCGATGAAGTCGCCGGGGCGAACACCGCCCGGCACGCCTTCGACCTGATCCACCCGGTCCGGCCGGCGGTTATCGAGCGGGTGGGCGACCGGATGGTCCGGGCCGCGGCGGGCTTCGCCGGTCCGGATTTATCAGTCCGGGGGGTGATTTTCGGCTACGACGAAACGGTCGGGTACGATTCCGGCGGAGCCTCGGCCCAATGATCCCGGTGGCCGTTATCGGCATGGGGCTTTCCCCGGCGGACCTCACCGCCGTTCACCTGGAGATCATCCGGTCGGCCGACCTCCTGGTGGGCGGAGTCCGCCATCTGGCTCACTTCCCCGACATTCCGGCCGAGACCCTGGAAATCAGGGGCAAGTTGACGGCGGTGATCGATGCGATCCGGGAGGCCATGGAGACAAAGCGGGTGGTGGTCCTGGCGTCGGGAGACCCGCTCTTTTTCGGAATCGGGGCGCTCCTCATCCGGTCTTTGGGCCGGGATCGGGTCCGGGTCTATCCCAACATCACGTCGGTGGCGGCGGCGTTTGCCCGGATCGGCGAGCCCTGGGGAATGGTTCGGGTGGTCAGCCTTCACGGCCGGGAGGGCGAAGGGCCGCTCCAGGCGGCCCTGATGGAATCGGAAACGGTGGCCGTCCTCACCGATCCCATAAGGACCCCGGCCCGCCTGGGCGAACGCCTGGTGGCCGGCGGCCATTCAAACCTGTCGATGGCCGTGCTGGAGCAGTTGGGGACCTCCGGGGAGCGGGTCCGGTGGATGTCGCCGGCGGAGGCGGCGGCCGGGACCTTCGAGGAACCCAACCTGGTGGTGCTCAAGCGGCCCGCCGAGGCCCGGCCGCTTCCGGGCGTCCATCCGGGGATGCCCGAATCGGCTTTTTCTCATCAGCGGGGGCTGATCACCAAGGCCGAGGTCCGGGCGGTGACCCTCGCCAAGCTCCGCCTCGACGCGGACGACCTGACCTTCTGGGACCTGGGGGCCGGCAGCGGAGCGGTTTCGGTGGAGGCGGCCCGGCTCCTGAGACGGGGCCGGGTGATCGCGGTGGAAAAGGAACCGGACCGGCGGGCGGACATCGACGCCAACCGCCGCCGCTACGGGATGACCCGGATCGAGATCGTCGATGCCCGACTGCCCGACGGCATGGATGCGCTCCCGACGCCGGACCGGGTCTTTGTGGGCGGCGGCGGGGCCGACCTGCGGGCCATCGTCGAAACAGCCGCCGACCGGCTCCGGCCCGGCGGGACCCTGGTGATGAACACGGTCCTTCTGGCCAGCCTGTCCACCGGCCTGGGAATCCTGACCGACCGGGGCTGGACGCCGGAGGTGGTCCAGGTCCAGATCAGCCGGAGCCACCCCATGCCTCACGACCTGCGCCTGGTGGCGCACAACCCGGTCTTTATTCTCTCGGGAACAAAGCCCGGCCGGGCGACCTCATCCGCCCCCTGACGGAAAGGCAAGATAGACCATGACCGATCCCCGTTTTCCCATCACCTTTGTCGGCGCCGGCCCCGGCGACCCCGAGCTGATTACCGTCAAGGGCCAGCGGGCTCTGGCCGAGGCCGACCGGGTGATCTACGCCGGATCCCTGGTGCCCGAGGCGGTCCTCAGTTGGTGCCGTGAGGGGGTCCCGACCGCCAACAGCGCGGGGATGGACCTGGACGCCATTGTCGAGGCCATGGCGTCGGGGCACCGCGCCGGCGAGCGGGTAGTCCGGCTCCACACCGGCGACCCGAGCCTCTACGGGGCGATCCACGAGCAGATGGCCGCGCTCCGGGACCGGGAGATCCCCTACCGGGTCATTCCGGGAGTCACCGCCGCCTTTGCCGCCGCCGCCGCCATGGGAATCGAGTACACCCGTCCGGAGGTCACCCAGACCCTGATCCTGACCCGGGCCGCCGGCCGGACTCCGGTGCCCGAGGCGGAGGCCCTCGCCGACCTGGCCCGCCATCGGGCGGCCATGGCCATCTACCTGAGCATCGGTCAGGTGGCCGACGTGGCCCGGGCTTTGGCCGATGCCTACGGCCCGGATGCGCCCTGCGCGGTGGCCTACCGGGTCAGCCAGCCGGATGAGCAAATCATTCCCACAAGGATCGCCGACCTGGCCGAGACGGTAGCGGCGGCCGGGATCACCCGCCAGGCCCTCATCCTGGTGGGTCCCTCGGTCGGACCGCCGGATACCGGGGACGGCCCCCGGTCGAAGCTCTACGACCGGTCCTTCTCCCACGGCTTCCGCTCCGACGACAGATAGGCCGCCACCCGGGCCTCGTACCGGCGGACGATCTCCCGGATCACCGGGTGATCGACGGAGGGGAGTTGGATCTCGTCCACCGATCCGATGGGCATCACGTCCACCGTGGTCCCGGTGATAAACGCTCCGTCCAGGTCGGCAAAGGCATCCTGGTGGATGGGCCGCTCGACCACCTCGACCCCCATCTCGTCACAGATGCTCATGACCTGATGGCGGGTCACGCCGGGGAGCACCGAGTGGGAAGGCGGGGTGGAAAGCATCCGGCCGACGACGGCGAAAAAATTGGACCGGCTCCCCTCGGTGACATACCCGGCTTCGTCCACCAGGAGCGCCTCATAGGCCCCCGCGTGTTGCCGGGCCTCGGTGATCCGGTCCCGGAAGCGGGCGTTGACGGTCTTGAGATGCGGGGTTTCCCGGACGCCGGCATGGCGGATGGTGTGAATGCCCGTCCGCCGGGCATCAGGTCCCGGAGATTCGGCGGGGATGAAGTAGGCCAGGAACCGCTCCGCCCCGCCCGGCTTCGACCAGACGAGCTTGGCGTGGACCCCGTCGGGCCGGTTGGACTCCGCCAGTCGGCATATATCGGATCGGATCTCGGCGTCCGTCCGGATGATTTCCTGGCCGATCATCCCCGCGCTCCGGCGCATCCGGGCCAGGTGTTCCTCCCAGAAGAGCGGCCGGCCGCCCACGATCCGGATCACCTCGTAAACGGCCGGTCGGCCGATCCCCGAAAATATCGGTCCCGAGTCCTCCCGGCGGATCTCCCGGCCATCGGCCATCAGATACGGCTCAATTGTTTCCCCTTTTAACAGCACGGCTTCCCTTTCCTTGAATCGAGGTTCGAGCGGGCGGGTCCGCCCGGTCTTTCCTCCCTTGATGCCAGACCCGCCCGCCGCTTGCAATGATAAACCGACCGGGGAGGTCTCACGCAAAGCCGCTAAGGTGATAGGT
>CAZWGY010000361.1:0-5073 GCA_964633575.1 uncultured Desulfobacteraceae bacterium | reverse complement strand
TCACTCCGCCGCCCCCCGCGGCAGCATGATAACAAACCGCGCGCCGCCATCCGGTCCGGATTCCGCCTGGATGGTCCCGCCGTGGTTTTCAACGATCATCTCCGTGATGGACAGACCGAAGCCGATCCCCTGGGCCCTGGTGGTGAACAGGGGCTCGAAGATTTTGCCCAAATGCTCGGACGGAATGCCCGGCCCGGTGTCCGATACGGCCAGTTGGAGCCATCCCTCTTCTTCGACCCGTCCGTCCAGCGTGAGCGTCCCTTCCCGCTCCATGGCCTGAACCGCGTTCTGAATCAGGTTTTTAAGGGCCATCCGAATCTGTTCGGGGTCCACATCCATCCATACCGGGTCCGGCGGGATCTCCCGGATCACCCGCACCGTTTTCGGGATTTTGCTGGTCCGGACCGCCACCTCAAAGAGATCGGCCATCGTGCATGGCTTTGTTTTCGGCTTTTCCATCCGGGTCAGGTTGAGGAGGCTTTCGATGATGTCGGTGGCCTTTTTCACATTGTTGTGAATCCGTTCGAGGTGCTCCGTGACTTTTTCGTCGCCGTTTTTCAGCCGGATTTTGATAAAATAGCCGGAGCTGTCGATGGTCGCCAGAGGATTGCGGATTTCATGGGAGATGCTGCCGGCGAAATGGCCCAGGACGGCCAGGCGCTCCTTCACCAACAGCTCATTTTGAGCTTCCTGGAGCTCCCGGGTCCGCTCCGTGACCATATCTTCCAGACCGTTGGCGTACTCTTGCAGTTTTTCCTCGGCTTCCTTCAGCTCGGTGATGTCCCGGGTGCTCGCCACCAGGCCCGCAATCCGGTTCTCCTCGTCCCGGTAGGGAAAATAGGTGACATCCACGTAACGCTTACCCAGGGTCGGATACTCGAACCAATCCTGGTAATGGATCGTCTCGCCGCTCAGGCATCGGTCGAAATTGGGCTTCACCTTTTCCCGGAAGGCCTCCTCGCCCATGTATTCGGGGACGCTCAACCCGATAAAGTCTTCCCGCTTCCGGTTGGAAAAGGTCTCGTAGGCATCATTGGCGATCCGGTACCGGTACTCGGGATCCAGAAACGCGATGGCGTCCGGCGTCGATGAGACGATTTGCTTATAGATTTCAAGGATCCGCTGTACCCGCATCCGCTCCGTGATATCGTGAACAATGGAAAAGAGCAGGGTTTTCCCCTTAAATACAACGGGTGAGGAATGGACCTCGACCTCCCGGATGCGGCCGTCGGCCAATCGATGCTTGAATTGAAAGCAGTTGGACGTTTCGGTTAGCGCGGCCGCCATTTCCCGCTCGACTTCCGCCCGGCTCAGTTGATTGATATCGAAGATGGTCTGATTGTCGAGCGCCCCCTCCGGGTAGCCGTAGAACCGCCCGGCGGCCCGGTTTGCCTGGATGATCCGGCCGGTTTCCTGGTCGATCAGCAGCATCACCGCGTTGTGGTTTTCAAAGATGGCGCGAAAGCGGGCCTCGCTTTCGCGGACGGCGTCCTCCGCCGCCTTGATTTCCGTCATGTCCCGGCCGTAAACGGCGGCGCCGATGACGGCTCGGCCCGCCTCGTCGTAAATGGGGTAATAGGCCACCTCCATGAATCTGGGATCATCGCCGGTCACGTCGAACCAGGCGCCGTATTGAACGGGCTCGCCGTTGAAACAGATGTCCAGGGCCGGCTTGACATACCGGTCAAACGCCTCCCGCCCCAGAAGCTCCGGCACCGGCATCCCGATGATTTCCTCCCGGGGGCGCCTGGCGTATTTCGAATAGGCTCCGTTGACCATCCGGTAGGTGTAATGCCGATCCACGTAGGAGACCGGATCGCTGATATTGGCGACCACGGTCTCGTATTGCTTGAGGTCGCGCATCAGCAGGGTGTACGGCTTTCGCAAGCCGTTTTCGATAAGCGCCAGATAGACGAGGTAAAAGGAGCCGAGCTTGAAGAGGTGACCGATCAGGTTCGACAGGCCATAAACGCTGACATAGAAGGTAAAGGCCAGCTCAGCCCCGATGGTCAGGAGGACGGACCCGCTGATCAGACGGTAGATGCGAGGGTCAAAGTCGGCCCGCCGCCTGGCCAGCAGCGCCAGGACACCGGCCAGGATCAGACAGATGACATATTCGCTGACGACCTTAAACGGGGTCAGGCCCTCGCCTTCGACAAAGCAGCTCGGGAACCGCTCACCGAAGGTAAGCGCCAGGACGAGGACGAAGATCCCGAAATAGATCGCGAAAATCCGCTCCGGGTCCACCGGACGGCGCATCAACAGCAGGGCGGCGGCCAGGGAAAGGCTTTCCAGATACCGGGCCGCGATCCAGAGCTGAGTCGGCAGGTCGGCGTCGTATCCGGGGAAGATGGCCATCCCCTTGTACGCCAGGGTGTGGAAGAGGTCGATGCCGCTGATGAACAGGTAGGCAACGCCCATGACGAGGAAGTATTGATTCTCGTTCCAATCCCGGGTATTCCAGGCGATCATGAAAATCGACCACGCCACGGTAATGCTGAAGAGCTCCGCCAGGGTGTGGAACAGCAGGTAGCTATACCCGCTGATCACCAGCAGCGCCAGGACAATGACGGTTTGGAAGAGGTGGAGCAAGCGAATGGATTGTGGTTTCATGGAGTCTCCGATTTAAGGTCAGTCGCTTTCATGTCCCCGCCGGCTCCGATTCGCCTTGTTTTTCACACACGATTTGAACAATGGCATCTTTCAGGGCCTCCGGCTTGAGGGGTTTGATGAGGTAGCCATTCAGGCCGGCCGCCAGTCCGGCATCCCGGTTTTCGGCCATGGCGTCCGCCGTCAGGGCGATGATGGGAATATCCTTGAACGCCGCGTCCGATCCTCGAATCCGCCGGGTGGCTTCCATCCCGTCGAGGACCGGCATGTGGATGTCCATGAGGACCAGATCGTAGGGGGCCTCCCCGAGCATCCGGATCGCCTCTTTGCCGTCTTTGGCGATGTCCGACTCCGCTCCGAGCTTGCCGAGCATGATCTGGATGATCTTCTGGTTGAAGAAATTATCTTCGGCCACGAGGACCCGGATGGTCTTTTCCGAAGCCGCGCAGGGGGTTTGAGGGGTCGCCCGCCGTTCAGGCCGCCGACTTTCCGGCGGGGATGTCTTGTCGAGGACCACCGTGAACCAGAAGGTGCTCCCGATCCCCGGCTCGGACATAACCCCGATCTCGCCGCCCATCATTTTGACGATCTTTCGCGAGATGGCCAGGCCCAGGCCCGTTCCGCCAAACCGGCGGGTAACCGACGCATCGGCCTGGGAAAAGGGATCGAAGAGGGAATCCACCCGATCGGCGGGAATCCCGATGCCGGTGTCCGCCACCGAAAACCGCGGGGTCGCCTGGGTATCAGTTTCCGCTTCGGTTGAAATCCGGATTTTTACCGATCCCGCCTCAGTGAATTTTACCGCGTTGTTGGTGAGGTTCAGGAGGACCTGCCTCAGCCGCCCCAGGTCGCCGGCCAGATGCCGGGGAACCGGGTCATCCATCTCGAACCCCAGCCAGATCCCCTTTTCCCTTGCCCGCATGGCCACCACGCCGGTCACCTCGCGGAGCATATAGTCGAGATCGATATCGACCGTTTCCAGCTCCACCCGGCCGGCCTCGATCTTAGAGAAATCAAGGATGTCGTCGATGACCGACAGCAGGATATCGGAGGCGGCCAGGATGGTCTCCACGCAGTCCCGCTGCTGGGGGCTGAGCCGCATCCCGTTCAGAATGTGGGCCATCCCGACCACCGCGTTCATGGGGGTCCGGATCTCGTGGCTCATGTGGGCGAGAAAGTCGGTTTTGGCCCGGGTCGCCGCAACGGCGGTTTTCCGGGCATCCTCCAGCGATTCGATCATGGTGGCGTTGTGGAGGGATATGGCGGCAAACTCCGCGAACCCGGACGCCAGGCGGGCATCGGCATCCGTGAAGGGCGCCGGCTTGTTGGCCAGCCCAATGACTCCAACCACCGCCCCATTTTGTTTCAGCGGGACAAACAAAACGTTTTTCAGTGGGGCATGTCCTTCGGGCATGAGCTCCATATAGTGGCTGTTGGCGAAATCATTGTCGTAAACGGATTCGCCCGTCCGGTAGGCTTCGGCTCTCAAACCCCGGATCGGCATGGGCAGGTCCGGGTCAACGCTGCATTCGAGTCCCCCGCTTTCCAGAAAGACGATTTCGTTTTCGTGGTTGTCCTCCGTCAAGAGCGCGACATAGCCGGCGGTGGCCCCGATCAATCCGGCGCAGATATCGAAAATCCGCCGGGCGGCCGGCTCGAAGTCCCGGTAATCGAGAACCGCCCTCGCCCCTTCCAGGAGCGCGTCGGTCTCCCGGGCCCGCCGGCAGGTCTGGTCGAGCGCCTCCTGGAGCTTTCCTTCGACCAGGCGCCGCTCCTTGACCTGGTGAATAAAGGCCAGGAGACGGTCCATATCCAGGGGCTTGGTTTCATAACCGACGATCCGCTGACGATGCACGGCTTCAGCGGCGCTTTCGATGCTCGCATGGGCGGTGATGATCAGGCAGTCCGAATCGTAAATCTTCGAGATGTGCTCCTGCAGCTCCAGTCCGTCCATGTCCGGGAGCTTGTAATCGAGGATCGTCAGGTCGAACGGCTTTTCACGACACGCCGCCAGCGCGCACTTGCCGTCGTGGGCGATGGTCACCTCGTATCCCCTTTCCTGGAGGATATCCCGGATGGTCTGCGCCAGCTCCTCATTGTCGTCAACGATCAGAATATCAAACGATTCTTTCATATTTATGCCTCCTTAAAGCCGTCAATCGGTAGCGTCAGGGTAAATGCCGCGCCGGGACCGGGCCCGGATCGCACCAATATTTTCCCCCCGTGGTTTTCGATGATCATCCTGGTGATGGACAGGCCGAAGCCGATCCCCTGAGCCCTGGTGGTGAACAGCGGTTCGAAGACCTTCTCCAGTTGGTCGGCGGGGATCCCCGGGCCGGTGTCGGAGACGACCATCTCGAGCCGCCCGTCGTCTTCAACCCGGCCGGCCAGGGTGAGCGTCCCCCCGCCGTCCATGGCCTGGACCGCGTTTTGAATCAGGTTCTTCAAGGCCATCCGGACCTG
>CAZWGY010000360.1:0-5075 GCA_964633575.1 uncultured Desulfobacteraceae bacterium | reverse complement strand
ATATCCAATCCCAACCAACCAGAAAAAGGGGGAAATTATGAGGTCAATAGCACTAACCATCAGCTTAACCAGTCTCTTTTTGTTTGTTACACTGATGGCCCCGGGGAGCCCGTTGGCGATGAACGTCCTTAGTGTCGATGACATTGTCGAGGGATTGACCCCGGCCGAAAGTCCCAGAACGGCTCCCAAGACCAGCAAAACCCGTGGTTTTGGCGGCATCCGGCCGGCGGACAAGCCGCCCAGTGTTATTCTCCATGTCCGGTTTCATAAGGGCAGCGCGGAGCTGAAGCCTGAATCCGTAGGCCAGCTTCAGAATCTCGGCCAGGCACTTCAGAACGACAAGCTCCGGCCTTATGTGTTCAGTCTGGAGGGCCACACTTGTGATCTGGGCGGCGATGCCTTGAATATGAAGCTGTCCCAGCGCCGGGCGGATGCGGTTAAGGATTACTTGGTCAGCACCTTCTCCCTGTCGTCGTCCCAGCTCAAAACGGTGGGCTATGGGGAGCGGAAGCCGCTTGTGGAAAACACAAACGAGCAGGCCCGCCAGCAAAACCGTCGAGTGGCGGTCATCAACACGCTTCAGCGGTTCAGCGGCCGGGTATCATCCGTCCCCGAAGTCGATGTCCGGATCAAATACACCCGGAACAACCAGGAATATACGCTCCAACCCGGCGACACCCTGACCCAGCGGGACAATTATGCGGTGGAATTCATCCCAAAAGCAAGAACACATCTCTATATCTATCAAGTCGATACCCGGGGCGAGCTTCAACCGCTGTTTCCCAATCCGGAGATCTCAAATATCGCCAACCCCGTCGAGGCGGGGCGCCACTATCGTCTGCCCAGTCCCGGAGAGTGGTTCTACCTCGACGCGAACACCGGCCGGGAGCAGTTCATTGTCATGTCCAAAAAAGCACCCCTGGACGCGCCGGACCGGATGTGCAAGGCCATCCTGAACGGGACATCTCCGGGCGCGCCGTCGGATGATGTGATGATGGCCAGCCGGGAACAGTCGAGCGAGACCAACGTCCGGGGACTCAAGGGAATCCGGAAGGATCCCGCCCCGGCTCAGGCGGCCTCCGCCCCGGCGCCCTCCGGCGGCACTCAGCAGCAGCAACCATCGCCTTCGGCATTGCCGGATGACATGTACGTCTGGCGCCTGTCGTTCAACCACCAGTAGATCCATAAGCAAAGGATATCCGGGCGCTTGGCGCCACCGGGTCGGTCACCGACCGAGGCCGGTGAGGCCGCCGCGCCCGGATATTTCAGACTAAACCCTTACTCGCCCGACAGACAGGAGACACGCGAATGAGCAATCACCTGATTATCGGCCTCGGCGGCACCGGCGGCAAGGTCATCCGAGCCTTCCGCAAAGCGATTTTCCAGGAATTTCGGCAGGAGGACCCGGATGGCGTTCACATCGCCTACATTTACATGGACTCGAGCGGTGAGCTGATGGACCTAAATGACCCGACCTGGAAGGTCCTGGGCCAGAGCGTCCAGCTTGGCCAGAATAGCCAGGTCCGGATCGGCGGGGCCGATCTCCAGACCATCCTCGACAACATCCAGAATTTTCCGGGAATCAAGGGATGGATCGGAGACCGGAATCAGTGGCGGGACATCCTCAACAGTATCGTCGGGGAAACCCTGGGCGGTCAGAAACGCCGACTTGGCCGATTCCTGTTTGCCAACCGGGTCGACGACTTCAACCAGCGGCTACAGAACCAGGTCAACAGTCTTCAGGGGACCAGCAACACCGCCGCCATCACCTTCCACATCTGCTGCGGTCTTGCCGGCGGCACCGGCGGCGGAAGCCTCATCGACGTCATCGCTCAGATCCGTCACCTCGGGTTCCATGACCAACAGGATTACCGGGTTATCCTTTATACGCTCCTGCCCGACGCCAATCCCCCCCAGAACTGGAACACGGGCAATTATCACGCCAACGGCTTTGCCGCGTTAAAGGAGCTAAACGGGCTGAGCATCGGCGCACTCAACCCCCATGACCTCACTGGCGCCACCGACCGGCTTCACTATCCCGAGCCATTCAATGGATGCTACATTTTTACCAACCGGAACGAAAACGGGATGACTGTCGACGTGGACAAGGTCATGCCCGACATCGTGGCCGACTTTCTCTATCAAAAGATCGTCTCCACCAAGGACGTCGAGGAATGGCCCCAGCAGCTCATGAAGATGGAAAACGCTGAAAACGGCGACGGGACCCCCGAGACGGCCCCCGGGAGCAACACCCCCGAGCGGAGCAAACGGTTTCTCACCTTTGGCATCAAGCGGCTGGCCGTGCCGGAGGAGGAGATCCTCGAATACATGACCTACTCGTTCACCTCCCAGGCCGCCCTCCAACTTCTCTACAATAACTGGCAGGAAGGCCTCGGGTATCAGGACGAGCCGAGGCCGGTCAACTATATTACTGAAGTCCAGCAGAACGATACCCTCTCCCGCTGGCGGCTCACCGACGCCCACGTCTGTCTCTCCCTGGGCATCCTCGAGGCCGACGCCAACAACAAGAAATGGAAGCCGATCCCCAACGAGTGGCAGGATTACATCACCAATGCCCGGCTCCTGATCCGGGAATCCATGGACAAGCCCACCTGGATCGACAACTTGGAAAAGATGTGCGCCAAGCGATTTGCCGAGGAATACCGGGGCTTCGGCGTGGCCAAGTTCTACGAAACGAAGCTGAAGGGCCGACGGGACATGGCCAAGGAAGTTTGCGGATTGGTGGAATCGAGCCTGTTCGACGACTGGCGGAACGGGGTCAAATCGATGCACGAGGTCAGCCGGCTCATGGAAGACCTGATCTCCACCACCGAGGACCGGATTCGGGAGATCGACGATAAGCGGGCCCGCCTCGACAACAGAGCGGACAAGGCCCAGGAGCGGATCAAACAGAACGGCACGGACTGGGCCAATATCGGTCTGTTCGGAAAGGTGACCGGCAAACGGGACAATGTCTTTGACGCCCACGCCGGATTTCTCCAGGAGTATTACATCTGCCGAACCTGGCTGGCGGGGTGGGACTTCGGCAGAAAGCTGCTCGAAGAAGTCAAGGAAACCCTCACCGAGCTCAAGTCGGAGGTGGATGAGGCATTCAGCCGGGTGCGTCAGGCCAACACCCGGTTCCAGGCCAAAATCGACTCCCGCTGCAATGACGATGAGACGGAAAACCTACGGCAGCACCTCATCCGCTATTACAGCCCGGAGCTGGTCAAAAACATCACAAGACGGTTCGTCCGGGATGAAAGCATCCAGGGCTCCCAGACCAGCGCCGTCCGGTCGCGCTTGGTCAACATGCTGGGGGAATACCCCGGATTCCGATCCTTCAACCGGAACGTCTCATCCGTCCGTTTCATGGACACCCTCGAAACCGAGTGTGAAAAAAGCGTTCAGCGGAACCACGACGCCGTCATCCAGAACAGCCGGGAAAAGCTCTTGGGGGTGAGCATCATCGAGCGGCTGAAAAACCAGTTCTCCGCCAATCCGGATGAGCTCAAATCCTACGTCGCGAGCTTGGTGAAGTTCGCCGGCAACTATGTCACTTTTTCCGATCTGGAACGGAACAAGCGTGGCGAAGGAATTCCCGTATCCCCCAATTGCGTCACCGAGTTCACGGCCATCCTGCCCCGGGCCCCTGAGCACGAGGAGTTCATGAAGACTCTGAAAAAAGCCCTCGTGGAAAGCCGGTCCGATCGGGTCAACATTGTCGAGACCGACGCCAAGCCCAACGAGATCACCCTCATCACCATCACCAATCTCTTTCCGCTCCGCTTCCTCAAGCCGCTGGAACATCTCCAAAAGCAGTACGATCAGCGGATCAAGGACCTGGGCAAGGCCCGGGCCACCCTCGAGGTCCACATCGAGGGTGATGGCTCCGGGCTGCCGCCCCTCTTCGTGGAATCGGCGGTCGACACCGTGACCCGGGGAATTCCCTATGTCCTCATGGCCCGGGGGATGGAGCTTTTGGTCGAGCGGGAAAACCAGACCACCGGCGACCGGGTGCTCTCCATCATCACCAAGGACGAGGACGGATTCGATAACGAGCCCATCGATCTGGGGGCCTCGCTGGCGGATGTCCCGGAGAACCTGAACCCCACCGTCGTCAACCTGATGCGAGACGAAGTCGTCAGGCGGTTGTCGGGCAATGATTACGCCCACAAGGATAATCAGCAGGCGCTCATCAGCGCCATCGGCTCCGAGATTGACGCCATCAAGACGGCCCGGGGCGTTGACGACGATATCTACAAGACCTATCTGGCGGGCGCTAAAGAGGCGGCCCGGATCATTAAGGGGGGGAGATAATTCATGGCGGACCGAACCGGAAAATGCACAAATTTTGATAATTGCCATTTGGCTGACTCAGGAGAGCTCATTACCGTACCCGACGGCGAGGAGTTTGTCTGTCCGGATCCGGACTGTAGGAAGGAGCTCATGGAAGTCGGGAAAACCAATGGGAAGGGACGAAAGCCGCTGGTTGCCGCCGTCGTGGCGGCGGTGGTCATCGTTGGGGGCCTGACCGGGTTTCTGTTCTGGCCGTCGGATGACGGGTCTGTGATCTCCAATGATGATATGGGATTTGGGGGTCCCCCGCCCGGCATGTCCGAGGTCGTGGACAAGCTCAAAGCCGGTGAGTTTGAAGCGGCGGCCGCGGCGGTCCGCCGGCTCGAAGGAGAGTCACCCGAAGCCGCTAAGCTTCAGAGTCTCATGGATATGGCGGTTAACCTGGATGTCCGCCTCCAGTTCCGGAAATCCGGCCAACAGCCGTCCCCCCCATACCCCATTGACTCGGATTCGCTTGAGCACCTGACCCTGACCCATGAGGACGACTACGCTTTCATCCTGAAAGCCCCGGAGGAGAGTCCGGATATTTACGCCTACGTGTTTCAGATCGACCAGTACGGCGAGATATCCCGGATCTTTCCCCACCCCGCCTATGGGGGGAAAGATAACCCCATTGCCGCCGGCGACACCCGGCGGATGCCACCCAAAGACGGCCAATGGATCTACCTCGACGAGCTCTCCGCCACCGACCAGGCCATCGGCGAAACCATCCACGT
>CAZWGY010000359.1:0-5085 GCA_964633575.1 uncultured Desulfobacteraceae bacterium | reverse complement strand
AGTCCTCATCAGACCTCCGAGGTTTCCAAATTTTTTGGAAACCTCGGAGGTCTCTATTCCTCATCACTCAGCACTCATCACTCAGCACTCAGCACTCAGCACTCAGCACTCAGCACTCAGCACTCAGCACTCAAAATAATATATTCAGCGGCCTCCGGCAAGCTCTCGGCGACATGCGCCGGCGGAGCGCCTTCTTCGGCCAGGGTCCGTTCCGCGTCCCGGCCGTTGCCCGTCCGGACCAGGACGGTCCGGCATCCGGCGGTCTGGCCGCAGCGGATGTCCCGAACGCTGTCTCCCACCATCCAGGCGCGGCTCGGGTCGATCCCGTGATCCCGGGCGGCCGAGAGAATCAGACCGGGGAGGGGCTTCCGGCAGTCGCAGCCATCCCCGGGCCGATGGGGACAGAACCGGATATCCCGGATATCCCCGCCGGCCTCTCGAACCGCCGCCCGCATCCGCCGGTGGATCTCCGCGAGGGTCTCCAGGGTCAAGAGCCCCCGCCCCACGCCCGACTGGTTGGTGACCACGATGACGGCGTAGCCGGCCGCCGTGAGTTCGCGGATCGCCCGCCGGCTTCCCGGCAAAAAATCCACCTCGTCCCAGGACTTGATAAAGTCCGGGGAATCCCGGTTGATCACCCCGTCCCGGTCGATAAAGACCGCCCGCGTGATCCCGCTCACGGGGCTATTCGGCCACCATGAAGGCGTCGTGAAAGCCGTTTTGCCGAAGGACCGTCTCGTAGCGCTGGGCCTGGCCGAGGGTCGTACACCGGCCGACCATCACCCGGTGGAGGGTCTCATCGCCCCGGTGGCTGAAGTAGGAGCGGACGTGGGCATGGCGATAGGACTGGTGGAGCGAGGCTCGGAGCTTTTCCGCGTTTTCCCGGCTCCGGAAGGCCCCCACCTGGATGGTAAACCGTCCCCGGTAGTAGTCCACCGGCGTGTAGCGCTGAGGCGTGCCGCCTCGGGCTGCCGTCCGGGCCGGGACCCCCAGGGCCACGATCTCCACGGGGGCGGTGCCGGGCTCGACGATCCCTAAACGACGGGCCGCGGCGTAGGACAGGTCGATGATCCGCCCGGCCACGAACGGCCCCCGATCGTTGATCTGGAGGTCCAGGGTCCGGCCGTTTTCCAGGTGCCGGACCCGGACGTAGGTCCCCAGCGGGAGAATCTTGTGAGCCGCCGAGATTCGGTACATGTCATAGATCTCTCCCGATGAGGTGGGCCGGCCGTGGAACGCCTCCCCGTACCAGGATGCAATCCCCCGCTGGCGAAACCCCTTTGCATGGGCCAGTGGCTGATACCATTTCCCGAAAACCTGATAGGGCCGGGGAGCCTCGGGATGTCGGTCCGGCGGCGGGGGCGTCCGCCGGGCGACATGGCCGGTGGAGCGGGCGGGGTTGCTCTCCGCCGGGCGCGGCGGCTCGACAACGGAAGTAGCGCATCCCCAGCAAAAAAGCCCCAGCAAGGCCAGCCAGGGGACTCCCCGGCGGTATGCCGCGGCACGAAAAAGCGGAGTGGGTCGGGCCATGAGCGGTCCTATTTTTTCTCCAGTGCGCGTTTAATGACGTCCATCATGCTATCGGTCAGGTGAAAAGTGATATCCTTCCGGATCTTTTTGGGGATCTCCTCGATATCGCCCTTGTTCCGCTTGGGGAGAATGATCGTCTGTATCCCCGCCCGGTGGGCCGCCAGGACCTTCTCCTTGACCCCGCCCACCGGGAGGACCTGGCCCCGGAGCGTGATCTCTCCGGTCATGGCCAGGTTGTCCTTCACCGTTCTGCCGGTCAAAAGGGACGCCAGGGCCGTGAGCATGGTCACCCCGGCCGACGGGCCGTCCTTGGGAATGGCTCCGGCCGGGACGTGGATGTGAATGTCATGGGTCTCGAAGAAGTCGGGGGCGATCCCCAACTGTTCCGCGTTGGTCCGGATAAAGCTCAGAGCCGCCGTGGCCGACTCCTTCATCACGTCGCCGAGTTGCCCGGTCAGGGTCATCCCCTTGGTGCCCTTCATGGCGGTGGCTTCCACAAAGAGGATCTCGCCGCCGGCCTGGGTCCAGGCCAGCCCGATGGCCACACCGGGAGTAGCGGTCCGCTCGGCGATCTCAGCGGTGAACCGGACCGGCCCCAGAAACCCGGGGACCGACCCGACTTTCACCGACACCGATTCAGCCTCGCCCTCGGCAATCCGGGTGGCCACCCCCCGGCAGATGGTGGCGATCTCCCGCTCGAGGTTCCGAAGCCCGGCCTCCCGGGTGTAATCCGAGATGATCCGCTTGATGGCCCCCCGGGTAAAGGAAATCTGGTCGGCGGTCAGGCCGTTTTCCGACCGCTGACGGGGAATCAGGTACCGGTTGGCGATCTTGATCTTTTCCTCGTCGGTATAGCCCAGGAGCTTCAGGACTTCCATCCGGTCCTGGAGAGCCGGGGGGATGGTGTCGAGGATATTGGCGGTGGTGATGAACATCACCCGGGACAGGTCAAAGGCCACATCGAGGTAGTGGTCCGAAAAGGTGTTGTTCTGCTCGGGGTCAAGAACCTCCAGAAGGGCCGATGACGGGTCCCCCCGGAAATCGGAGCCGACCTTGTCGATTTCGTCGAGCATGAAAACCGGGTTGTTCGACTCGGCCCGGCGAATGCCCTGGATGATCCGGCCGGGCATGGCCCCCACGTAAGTCCGCCGGTGCCCCCGGATCTCGGCCTCGTCCCGGACCCCGCCCAGGGAGATCCGGACGAACTTCCGGCCCAACGCCCGGGCAATGGACCGGCCCAGGGATGTCTTGCCGGTACCCGGCGGGCCCACAAAGCAGAGGATCGGCCCCTTGGAAGCCGGGTTGAGCTTCCGGACGGCCAGGTACTCGATGATCCGCCGTTTGGCCTTCTCCAGCCCGTAGTGGTCTTCATCGAGGATCTTCCGGGCCTTCTTGATGTCCAGGACATCCGGGGTGCTCTCCTCCCAGGGGAGGGTCGTAAGCCAGTCGAGGTAGGTGGAGACCACCGTGTACTCCGACGAGGACGGGTGCATCCGGGAGAGCCGCTTGAGCTCCCGCTCAGCCTCCTTCCGGGCCTCCTCGGGAAGGTCCTTCTCCTTGATTTTGGCCTCATACTCCTGGACCTCGACGGTGGTTTCATCCTCTCCCTCGCCGAGCTCATCCTGGATGGCTTTGAGCTGCTGCCGGAGGTAATACTCCTTCTGCCGCTGGTCCATGTCGCCCTTGACCTGGCTCTGGATCTTGTTCCCCAGCTCGAGGATCTCCAGTTGGTAGTTGAGCTGGCGGGTCACTTCCTGGAGCCGGGCCTTGACATCCAATGTCTCCAGAACCTTCTGCTTCTCCTCGGCGCTGGAACTCAGGGTAGAACCCACCATGTCGGCGAGGACCCCCGGCTCGTCAATGGACTTGACCATGGACGCCATTTCATCAGGCAGACCCGGCGACAGAGAGACCACCCGCTCGAACTGGGAGATAATGTTGGCCATCAGGGCCTCCATCTCCTTGCCGTCCTCCGGGGGGGTCTCCGTCAGGTGCTCGACCCGAGCCGTAATATAGGGGCTGGACGCCTCGATCTCCCGGACCCGGAACCGGCCGACTCCCTGGACAATGAGCTGAGCTCGGTTATCGTCGGGCTTGCCCATTTTGAGAATGAGGCCGCTGGTGCCGTAATCATGAAGGTCTTCGGGGGTGATTTCACGCTTTTCCGTGGGTTTTCGGGCCACCACCAGGCCGATGATCCGGCCCTTGGCCATGGCGTCGTCCACAAGCTGGACCGAGTCGGGCTGCATCACCACCAGAGGGAGAATCATCTTGGGAAACAGAGCCGCGTCGAACAGCGGCAGGATGGGCAGCATCTCCGGGAGCTGGTCGGTATCGATCTCCATTTGAGCGGGTTGTTGGGCCATGCGTCCTCCCGATTCATAAGCGGTAGGCATCAATCCCGCCCGCGGCGGGGATGCACCGGCCGCGGAGTTATCCTTGCTGGACGGGGATCTTGTGGATGGGCGCCCGGGGCAGCTTGGCGAGCCGGATGGTGAGGAACCCATCCCGGAAGGCGGCGCTGACCCGGTCGGTGTCGATGGGCACCGGCAGGTAGAGAATCCGTTCGAACCGGCCGTACTGGATCTCGGCCAGCCGGTAGGTAGCCTTGTCCACCGGCGGAAGCGGCCGTCGAACGCCATGGACCTTCACCGCCCGCTGGTTGATCTCGATCTCCAGGTCGTCCTTGCTCACCCCGGCGATCTCGGCCAGGATCACCACCTCCGCCGGCGACTCGTAGATGTCCATGGGGGGCTTGAAAGACCGCTCCGCCAGCCGGAAAAGGGGGTTCATGGAACGGAACATGTCCTCGATGGTCCGCTCGAAGTCACATTCCACCGAGTCCAGTTCGTTGCCAAATCGGATTTTGATGTAGTCCATTATGTTGGCTCCCGATGTCCGTGTGGGTCCGCGCGGGACGGTTCGGTCCCATCATTACGTCGAACCATACCACCCGCCGCGGCCGTTGTAAAGCTCCGCCCGACCAGTGATTGGGATGTCGGCATCAGGCCGTCAGGGAAAAGACGACCTTGATCCCCCGGTCCTCGAAGGTCATGAGCTCGCCGGGGGACCTGTCAGGTGCGGCGTGGACGGTCAGCCAGTCGAGATCGATTCCCTCACGGGCCAGAAAGTCCCTCGCACGGCGCGGAATGAGCTTTCGCCCGACCTCGAAGGTCGATAACGGGAGACGGATCCGGGTTTCCGGATTGCTGCTGCCGGGCCGATGGATATGAATTTGGAGAGTTGGCACCATTTTGGCTGTTCGGTTGGGGTTTACGGCGGGACCGGCCCGCCAGACAGGGCCGGCCAGGGGGAACCGATCGCCCGGAGCGACGGTTTCAGGTTCCTAATAAACCCTAATACAGCATGGAAATCAATAGGGAATTGGCGCTAAACAGGGGTAGGGGGAACCGTAGGGAGGGCTGAGTGATGAGGACTGAGGACTGAGTGTGGAGCCGCGACCGTGAGGGAGCAGACCACAGAGCAGGACTGAGGATTGCCAGAGACCTCCGAGGTTTCCAAAAAATTTGGAAACCTCGGAGGTCTGATGAGGAC
>CAZWGY010000358.1:0-5090 GCA_964633575.1 uncultured Desulfobacteraceae bacterium | reverse complement strand
GCTTCCCGATCCAGCTCATCCGTGTTGATCGGTGTTTCCGGAACCGGGAACATCACTCCGCCCGGCGACCAGAGCTCGGTGCTTTCGGGGTGAGCGTCGAAGTAGTCGGGGTCGGTGGTGACGCGGACCGGAGATTTCATGCCGGGGGCAAGGTAGGTGAAGTCTTTGGGGCCGAGGGGCTTTGCTTCGATGCCGGGGGGCAGGAGCCGTTCCGACGACAGCACCCGGTGAAGCTCGGGCAGGCCGTAGAGGGGTTCCGGGCGGACGGGTTCGGCCAGGTCTTCGCCGGCGGCTTCATCCAGGTCGAAGCCGGCCTCGTCCAGAGTCTCCGCGTCGGCGGCGATGTCCGAGACCAGGGCCGATCGGACCCGGTCCTTGTCGTCGGCGCGGGTCAGGGTCGCGTCGGAGATGGCTTTCGGGAGCCGGGCCAGGATGGGCTGGAGCTTTCCGACGAAGTTGGTAAAAAGATCGATCCGCTCCCGGAGGGCGTGGTAAACGTCGGTCTCCACCGTGTCTTCGTAGTGGAGGTTGATGATCCGGATGGTCTCGAAGGCCTGGCCCAGCCGGTCGATCCGGCCGATCCGCTGCTCGACTTTCATGGGATTCCAGGGCATGTCGTAGTTGATCAACGCCCCGCAGAACTGGAAGTTGAGGCCCTCGGCCGCCGCGTCGGTGCAGAGCATGACTTCGGCCTTGCCCTCCCGGAACCGCCGCTTGGTCTCGTCCCGGTCGATCCGGTGCCAGCCGCCGCCGGGCTCGGGGACTTCCCCGCCGCGTCCGGAAAAGCAGAGGATCGCCTCCGGCCCGAACCGCCGGGCCGCTTTCGACCGAAGAAAATCGAGGGTGTCGGTATATTGAGTGAAGACCATCACCTGTTTGTAGCCGTCGGCCCGGAGCCCTTCGACCTCGTCCAGGAGGACGGCTGTTTTGGTATCCGTGGGCAGACGGCGCGTCATTTCCAGCAGGATTTCCAGATCGTTTCGTTCCTCCAGGGCCAGGGACTGGGTTTCCAGCTCGGCGGCGTCCTGAGCGTCCATGACCTCAGCGGCCAGCTCGTCTTCCAGCAGATCCTCCTCCAGGCGGTCCGGATCTCCCGGAACGGCCGCATATTGACCCATCACCGCTCCCAACCGGTTTTCCAGGGTCTGGGCCAGAGCGGAAAAACTGCTGGCAAGCCGCCGGCGATAGACCGTCATGACGAACCCGATGGCGGTCCGCTTATCCGGATCCGCGTTGTTGTAAGTGGATGAGATGTAGCTCTCCACGGCGTCATAGACCTCCCGCTCAGCGTCGGTCATGGTCACGAACCGGTCCCGGACCTCCCGCTCGGCGATTCGGGCATCGAGCTTTCCCGCCTTGTGGTATTGGCGCAGAAGCCGCCGGGTGTGGCGGGAGACCAGGCGTTTGATGGGCGTATGCGCTTTCATGAGGCGGACGGCGGCCCGGCGCTCGTCGGTTTCCAACTGGCGGCGGGGGATGCCGGCCACATCCCGGAGCGCCCGAAGGATCTTCCGGACCTTGAGCTTGCGGATCTCGGGAACCGCCTTCCGTGCTTCCGCCTCCGACACCTCGCCGTAGGCCGATTCGATGGCCCGGAACTGGGCGGCCATGGCGTCCATCTCCGGATGACCAGGCAGGGGCTGGGCCGCGTGCTCGAAAAACCGGACAAAGGCATCGGCGCCCCATTCCGGCGGCAGGCCGAAGAGGTTGAGGAGATCCCAGACCTCGATGGGGCTGACCTGCATGGGCGTGGCGGTGAGGAGGATCAACCCCCGGGTCCGGTTCCGGAGCCCCCGCATGAGCCGGAGGAGCTGATTGGGCCGCCCGTCGGACGCGCCCGCGCCGCCGCCTCGCCGCCGGGCGTGGTGGGCCTCGTCCAGGACGATCAGGTCCCAGGGCTCGGCGGTCTCCAGAAGATCCCTCGCCCGGTCCCGCCGGCGCATGAGATGGCTGGATGCCAGCACGCGGGGCTCAGCGTGCCACCGGTCCCGGTCCACGGCGCGGACGGCGCTGCCCTCCAGCCCCCGGGACGGATACCATAGGAGCTTTTTCCCGTCGTAGATGGGCCAGTTGAGGTTGAATTTCTCCCGAAGCTCGATTTGCCATTGGGTCAGGACCGCCTTGGGCGCGAGCACCAGAATCCGTCTGGCCCGGCCCGCCAGCCATGCCTGGCGGAGGATCATCCCGGCCTGGATGGTCTTTCCCAGCCCCACTTCGTCGGCGATGAGCAACCGGGGCGGCCAGCCGTCATACATCCGGTGGAAGGCCCGGACCTGGTGAGGCCAGGGCGTGACGGAGCAGGTGGCTTCGCCGATCCGCTCCCCGCCGCCGGGAAGGGCCGGAGCCGCGTGGATGTACGCCCAGACCGCCTTACGGGGGTCGGACGGCGGGATGGGCGGCGGGACCGTTTCATCGGAAGCCGGCTGAGGCGGTTCGGGGGGCGGATCAACCGGTGGATCGGTTTCCCATGGCTTGACCCGTTCCAGGAATTCCAGCCGGGCCGGAAGCCGGTCACCTTCCGGCAGGAATTTCAGGAGCTCGTCCCGGACCGCCGACGGGACGTCGATGACGATTGCGGTTTTGGCCTGATCAGCCCAAAGCCGGCCGAAGCTCTCTTCTTCGGCGTCCACGTGGTCCGAAGCCACCCCCCAGGAGGTAAAGACGTGGAAGCTGTCGAAATTTCCGGTCCAGCCGCTTTCGGACTCGTTGACGCTCCCGTTGAAGGCGATCCGGTCACCGGCGGCGTCCTCGATGACCCCGGCCTTTTCATGATAGATGGTCTGCCCGGTGATCGGCTTGCGGCCCGGGTCGCAGGGGACGGCCACCTTCACGTCGAGATGGCCCCTGGCCACCATCCAGGCCAGAAGCTCCAGAGCCCGGACCGTCTTTGGATCGTCGGTGGACAGGGGCGCGGCAAGGAGATTGGCCTCCACGGTCTCCCGAAGCGATTGGCCTTCGGCGATGGCGTCCGCTTCGGGCTTGTCCAGGGTGCAGCCCACGATGAGACGCATCCGGCCCCGGTTGCGGACCAGCCCCTCCACCCCCTTGGCCGCGGCGGCCAGGGCCGACGCCTTGAAATACCCGGTGGAACGGTCGTACCGGACGGCCCGGGACAGAGCCGGAAGATAAAAGGTCTCGAGGAGGCTGCCGTCCTCGGGGGAGTATTTGAGCTTCCAGGGGATGTCGGAGAGAAGGTTTCGTGAGGACATCAGCAACCCACGATGTGGATGACCTTTTCATCCACGCTTTCGGTTTTCCAGAACAGCTTGCTCTTCCATGACGGCTTTTTCCGGCGGTCGAAGACCACCAGCCAGCCTTCGTGGCAGCCGAGGCTTTCCATGTAGTCGCTCAGTTGAGCTTTGCCTTCCCCGATGGTCTTGTTGTCCCGACGAATTTTAATCTCAATGGGATACCGGAACCCGCCATGCTGGATGCAGATGTCCAGGCGTCTCCGACCCGAGGCCATCTCCCGGCTGATAAAGTTGTCACGCCCGGCGATTTTTTGCAAAAACGCCATGAGGACCAGATGAGGGGCCGCTTCCTTGTACTGAAACCGTTCCAGCCAGATCTCGGAATGTTCCCGCCAGAACACCTGGAAATCGGTTAGAAGTCCTTTCATGTCGATCCGGCCATCTTTCATGTACGCGACGGGGGCATGTCGATCGGATTTGAGCTCGTTTTGAGCCTTCATCCCCAAATACCGGACGACCACTTCCGAATAAATGGGGTTTGAAAAATAAAGGAGACCGTCGCTTTCTTTCAACAAGCCCAGGTCAAGGACATACTGGTAATCGTCATCCAGCGGATCAACGCCCCGGGTTTCGCCCACCAGCAGGGGCTCCACAATCTTCTGCACCCGTTCTTCCTTCAGGCGTTCCACCAGACTGTCGATGTGGGTGTGTCGGCACCTGATGATGGTTTCAACGGCCTGATCGACGTGGAAAGGGCTGGGAGTTCGAGAATAATCTTCGCTCAACATTTTGACGATAATTTCACGGGCGATGGCGCTGACCAACCACGGCTGGCCCTGGGTGTAGTAAAAAATTCGGTCAATGAATTCAGGTGAAAACGCCTGGCCGACCTCCCGCGTGTGTTGGGCCAGCAGTTGAGCGACTTCTTCACGGGAGAAATTCCGTAAGGTCAGAGCCTCAGTGACGATGTTAAAAGGGCTCGCACTGCCTAATGTTTTTCTGTCTTCCCGGATTTTGCCTTTGTAATCCCGAATGTTACGCATTCCGATAAGGCCAATGGAATGGACAAACGGGGTTTCGACGCGGTTGACATAACCATTTCTAAGCTGCCGGAGAAAAGCGCCCAGCGTACCGTTGGATAGGCAGTCGATTTCATCGAACAGGATGACCAGGGGTTTTGCAAGTTTCTTGCAATACATCGATAAGGCGACGCGAAGCCCGTCGAGATAATCATCGTAATCTAGGTGCTCCCTGAAAGCGGCGCCATCCGGCAGCTCCTTGAGCATGATCTGGTTTTTGATTGTCCGCATAATGGCGGGAATACCGGCCGTCGCGTCCGTCACGTCTTGAAGGGCTTCCAGCGAACAGTACAGCGCGCAATAGTCTCCGGCCGTGCTGATTTTGTTCACCAAGTCAAATAACAATGTCGTCTTCCCGGACTGCCGGGCCGCGTGAATGACAAAATACTGTTTTTGGAGAATCAGCTTCATCGCCTCCCGGCATCGCGTTTCCGCGGGCAGCATATAGTGCTCTTCGGGATTGCAGGGACCGGCGATGTTAAAATAGCGTTGCATGGCGGTCATTACGGTTCCTCTTTCCACAACTTGAGCTGCTCGGGCTCATTCACTTCCTCGGTAAAGGCCAGCCGGCGGAGGTTTTCCAGAACCTCGAAGTCGTTGGCGGCGGGCTCGACGGCCCTGGCGGGGTCGAAGCCGGTGAAGGTCCGGGAGGGGGGCAAAACCTCCAGAACCGCCTCAAGGGCCATGAGAAAGACCGGGGCCTTGTCCGTCCCGGCCTTGGCGAGGAGCTCCCGGGCCGCGTCCAGAGTCCGGTTCCGGGCCGCGTTGGCGGCGTGGTGGACGGCGTCGATCATGGCGCGGCGGCCGTCGGCGGGTCCCA
>CAZWGY010000357.1:0-5103 GCA_964633575.1 uncultured Desulfobacteraceae bacterium | reverse complement strand
GGACATCACCGAGCGCAAGGAGGCCGAGGCGGAGATCGAAGCGGCTCGCCGGGCGGCCGAGGCCGCCAGCCGGGCCAAGAGCGACTTTATTTCCAACATGAGCCACGAGCTTCGGACGCCGCTCAACGTGATCCTCGGCTACGGGCAGCTCCTGAGCCGGGACCCGGGCCTGACCGGGACCCACCGCGATCAGATCGTTACCATCCGGCGGAGCGGCGAGCATCTGCTCACCCTGATCAACGACATTCTCGACATCTCGAGGATCGAGGCCGATAAATTGAGGATCGATCCCCAGCCGACGGCGCTGAAGGCCCTGGTCTCCAACATGGTGGAGATGCTGAGCGTCCGGGCGGCCAGAAAGCGGATCAAACTGGCCGCCTGGATCGACCCGGCGGTGCCGGAATTTGTGATGGCGGACGACAAACGGCTCCGCCAAATCCTGTTGAATCTCCTGTCCAACGCCCTGAAGTTCACCCAGGAGGGCTCGGTCCGGCTTTCCGTTCTGTCGGCGGGGGATCGGATTTCCTTCCAGGTTACGGACACGGGCGTCGGCATCCCGGACGACCAGCAGGATGTCATTTTCGAGTCGTTCGTTCAACTGGGAAATATTTTGAACAAAGAGGAGGGGACGGGCCTGGGGCTGGCCATCAGCCAGAAGATTGCGCGGATGATGGGCGGCGAGATCACGGTGGAAAGTACCGTCGGCGCGGGCAGCGTGTTCAGCTTCGAGGTCGCGCTTCCCCGAACCGACGGCGGCCCTGAATCGGAATGGCGCTCGGACGCCCCCGTGAAGCTGGTTGACCGTTCGAAAACCCGCCGCCGGGCGTTGATCGTGGATGATAAGTCCATGGACCGGCGGGTGATGGGGGATATGCTCTGGTCTTTGGGATTCGAGACCGAGACCGTGGCGGAGGGCGGAAACGCGCTCGATCGGCTATTGGCTTTCTGGCCCGATGTGGTGCTCCTGGACTGGGTCCTTCCCGAGGGCATGTCCGGCAGGGCGGTTATCCGCGAGATCCGCGCCATGATCCCCAAAGGCGGGCCGGCCATTATCGTGATCACCGGGAAGGCCAATCACGGCATTGAAGCGGCGGCTCGCGAGGCCGGGGCTGACGGGTGCCTGATCAAGCCGATCCGGATGGATGATCTCCAAAAGGCACTGGAAGCCCATCTTCCATTGACCTGGACCGCCGAAGGGAGCGATAAAGGTCTCCATGATGAGCGTCCGGCCGAGCTTGAGACGCTCCCGCCGCCGCCGTTGGAAGACGTGAAGGCCATCCATGACCTGTCCCGGATCGGTGATTTCAGGGGCATTGTCGGTTATCTGGAGCGGATGCGGGAGTCGAATCCGGACGCGGCGGACTTTTGCGATGCCATGGAAAGGCCGCTGAAACAACTAGAGCTGAAGCGAATCAAGGAGCTGATGGAGCATTGGATTGGTGAAGCAAATGAAAAGTGAAAGCGAGCTCGAGGGCACCGTGCTCATCGTGGATGACGAGCCGATCAATATCCGGGTTCTGTTCCCGTTTCTGGAAGACTCCGGTCTCAAGGTTCTGTTCGCCAACAATGGCGAAGAATGTATGGAAATCGCCGAGCGGGGGAAGCCGGATCTGATCCTGCTGGACGTTATCATGCCCGAGCTGGACGGGTACCAGACCTGCCGGCGGCTCAAGCGCAATTTCAGGACCCGGGACATCCCGGTGATCTTCCTGTCCGCGCTGGATGACGAGGAGAGCATCCTCAACGGATTCGCGGTGGGCGGCGTGGACTATATCACCAAGCCGTTCCGGGAAGAAGAGGTCAGAGCCCGGATCGAGGCCCACCTGACCGTCGTCCGCCAGAGACAGGCGCTCACGGACCTGAACCGGCGCCTGGCTGAAAGCGAGCGGCAGCTCAATGAGGCCCAGGCAATGGCCGGTCTGGGAAGCTGGGAGCGGAATCTGGCCACCGGCTTCGGCAAATGGTCCGACAATCAATACCGGCTGTTCGGATACGTGCCCGGCGAGGTGACCGGCTCATTCGATCTGTTCAAGCAGCACGTTCTCCCGGCGGACCTCGACCGGACCCTCGAAACCATATCGGAGTCCATCGGCCGGAAAACGCCTTACGACGTCGAATACCGGTACCTCACCAAAAGGGGGGATGTCCGCCACGCTCACGCCATCGGCCAGGTGGAGTGCGACGCGGACGGCAATCCGGTGAGAATACACGGCACCTTCCAGGACATCACGGACCGGAAGGCGGCCGAGGCCGAACGAATTCGGCTCGAGCAGCGGCTTCAGGCGGTGCGTCACCTGGAGCGCATGGGGGTCATGGCCGGGGGCATCGCCCATGACTTCAACAACCTGTTGATGATGGTGCTGGGGAATATCGAGCTGACCACGGATGAGATGCCGGCGGACGCTCCGGCCCGGCGGAATCTGAAAGCAGCGGAAAAGGCCGGTCACCGGGCCGTCGATCTGGTCCGCCAGATCCTGGCCTATGCCGGCAAGGAGCATTTTTCGGTTCAGCCGGTGGATGTCGGCTCGCTCCTGGACCAGTTGGAAGATTCGCTTCAGACGGCGGTTTCCCCAAAAGTGTCGTTGGTATTTGAGATTGAGGGCGGGCTCCCGAAGGTGGCGGCGGACAAAGGTCAGTTGGGTCAGGCTCTGACCAGCCTGGTGGTCAATGCCGCTGAATCCCGTGGGGACGAGACCGGCGGGACGGTCACGGTATCGGCCGGTTTGCGGATTTGCGACGAGTCGATGCTGTCGGCCACTCTGCCGGATGTCTATGCCGGCTACGACCCGCCGTTTCCGGAAGGCCGATACGTGGCCATCAGCGTTTCGGATACCGGCCGCGGGATGGACGAGGCGACCCTGAAACGGGCCTTCGAGCCGTTTTTCAGCACCAAGTTTCTCGGCCGGGGGCTCGGTCTCCCGGCGGTTCTCGGGATCATCCGGGGGCATAAGGGGTATATCGGAATCGATTCCAAAGCGGGCGAGGGGACCAGGGTTTGCCTGCTGCTCCGGGCCGCCGAAGAAGCGGAACAAGCGGTCGCCCGGGAGGCCACGCCGGCGCCGGAAGCGACGAAGCCCCGAAATATTCGGGTTCTGGTGGTGGACGATGACGAGCAGATCCGCCATCTGATCGGCCGGATGCTCAAGCGGCTCGGCTATCAAACGCGGTCCGTCTGTTCCGGGCACAAGGCACTGGATGTCTTGTTCAATGGGGATGAAGCCGTCGATGTGGTGCTGATTGACGCCATCATGCCCGGGATGAGCGGCGTGGAGCTGCTCGACAAAATCCGGCGCCGGGCTCCGGACCTCCCGACGGTGCTGTTGAGCTCATCCACTGAAATCGATATCCTGGAACAGCTCGTCGTGGACAAGATGCCGGTCTTTCTCCAGAAGCCGTTTCAAATGAATGGGTTGAAGGAAGCCTTGCGAGCGGCGAGGGTGGAGGCGCGGCGGTCGGTTCTGGAATGAATTCCGAGGCCGGATGCAAGGACATTACCACGCTTCCAGCGTGGTTTCCTAAAAGACAGCCTGGGAATTTATTCCCAGAGGGGGCTTTATCAATTCGTGCCTTCGGCGCTGGTATAGCCCCAACGGGGCGAATTGTTAAAGGCCGGGGTGGAGCCCCGGTAAGCCGTATTCAAAATCCGTTAAGCCCTGAAAGGGCGGGCTAGTCCGTGTTTGGCCCATACACCCCGTTGCTAGTTCGCCCTTACAGGGCTTTTGTGTTTATTTTGCCGGTCACCAGGGCGTTGCCCTGGCCTTTATCAATTCGCGCCTTCGGCGCTGATTTAGCCCTGTCTTTGACCCAGACGGGGCTGGCTTATGTATGACGATGAGGGCGAAGCCCCGGCGGCCCCCATCGTCGGTACATTGAAAGCACATCCGGAGCCATCCATGGACCACACCATCACACCACCCCATGAATCAAAGGACGCCGCCGCCGACCTGGACGGCCTGGACCCGGATGTTCTCAAGGCAATGGTCCGGGAATTGCGGAGCCAACGGGATGCGCTCCAGCGGGAAAACACCACGCTCCGGAATTGGATGCGGGAGCAGGGGAGGACGGCCGAAGGCGAGGATGACAAGGCCCTCGGCCAGGTGAACGCGCTCCGGGCCGGATGGATTGAAATGTCGGCGTCCCTGCGGGAAAGCGAGGCCCGGTTCCGGAAGCTGTTCGAAGAGATGCCGGTGGGGGTGGTCTTTGTGGATATCGAGACCTCACGCTACACCATGGTCAACCCCGCTTTTTGCCGGATGCTCGGGTACACCGCCGAGGAGCTGACCCGGCTGACCATCGAGGACGTCTCCCATCCGGAAGATATGGTCAGAAACACCGAGCTGTTTCGTTATGCGGTCTCGGGGGATTCGCCCAGCTACATCATGGAGAAACGATATCTGACCAGGGACGGCCGGATCGTCTGGGGAGCCCTCACCGGCGTGGTGATATCTGACGCTTCGGGGGTGCCCCGGTTTCGGGTGGGGATGATCCGGGATATCACCGAGCGGAAGGAGGCCGAAACGGCCCTTATCCGGAGCGAGCAGCGGTTTCGGGCGGTGTTCGAACAGGCGGCGGTTGGGATTGGCATTGCCTACCCGGACGGGACCCTGATGGCGGTCAACCGGAAACTCCGCGAGATCCTGGGCTACACGGAAGAGGAGCTGCTCGAGCTTACCATCGAGGACCTGACGTTTGCCGGGGACATGGCACGGGAGACGGCCATGGTGGCGGAGATCCTGGCCGGCAAGAAAGATCATTTCAGCATCGAGAAGCGCTTTGTCCGGAAAGACGGAGAGTTGGTGTGGGCCTATCTCTTTTCCAACGTGGTCCGGGACGAGGCCGGAAAGATCCGGTTTGCCGTTGGCGTTATAAATGACATCACCGGCCGGAAACAGGCCGAGGAGCGGCTGCGTGAAAGCGAGCGGCGATACCGGCGGCTGGCGGACCATTCAACGGACATCATCACCGAATTCGATCCGAGCCTCCGGCCGATTTACGTCAGCCCCTCGGTCCGGAAGCTGACCGGCTACACCGAGGATGAGTTTCTATCCCTGTCCCTGGAACAAATTTTGACCCCGGAGTCGTTTAAACGGGCGATCCAGATTC
>CAZWGY010000356.1:3397-5128 GCA_964633575.1 uncultured Desulfobacteraceae bacterium | reverse complement strand
GCTGCCTCCGGGATCGTCCGTGGGGAGCGAATCGCTGATATCATTGGGCGGCCGGAGAGGCAGGGCAACCGTAAAGGTCGTGCCCGCCCCCACCCGGCTGGTGACATCAATGGCGCCCCCCAGTTTTTCCACGATGTTCCGGGTGACAAAGAGCCCCAGTCCAGTCCCTTTCCCCGGGCTTTTGGTGCTGAAAAAGGGTTCAAATATCCGTTTGATATTTTCCTTGGGAATGCCCTCGCCGGTATCGGAGACCACCAGTCGAACCTGGTCATCTTTTCCGCTCCCTGACGGTCGCGGCTCTTTCCGGGTCAATTGAATCTCGATTCGGCCGCCGTCTCCGGTGGCATGGATGGCGTTGGTGACGAGGTTGACCAAGACCTGTCGAAGCTGGTAGGGGTCGCTCCGGATCCGGCGGGCATTCGGATCGACGTTCCGGACGATCTCGATGTTCCGGTGGGATGCTTCTCGATCCACCAGATCCACCGTTTCCCCAATCAGGTCGTCCAGGTCGGTATCCATAAGCGTGGAATCGGCATCCTTCCGGACAAAACCGAGAAGCTGGTGAGTGATCCGGCGGGCCCGCTCCACCGCTTCTTCGATCTTCCCGACCCCCTTTTCGAAGTCCGCTCGGCGGGGGCTGTCAGCCATCTCCGCCTTCTGGAGGATCAACCGCATCCATCCGGCCGATTCCTTGATGATGGCCAGCGGGTTGTTGATTTCATGGGCGACTCCGGTGGCCAGGGTCCCCAGGGATGCCAGCCGTTCGGTGACGATCATCTGGGCCTCCATCTGGCGCCTGAACTCGGCTTCCCGGGCCTTTTCGGCCTCCCGACGGATTTTCTCGTGAGCCTGCCGAATCTTCCCAATGAGATGATCCAGCTCAATGGGCTTGGTCAGATAGTCGAAAGCCCCGCTCTTGATCCCGTCCACTCCGTCGGCCGTGTTGGCATGGCCCGTCAGCAGGATCACTTCGGTGTCCGGATAGCGCTGTTTGATCTGCTCCAGGAGCTCCAGTCCGTCGGTGTCCGGCATTTTAACATCCGAAACCACTACGTCGATGGGCCGCTCGGCCAGGATATCCAGGCATTCGGATGCGCCGGCGGCGACTTCGGCGGAAATTCCGCGACGGTTAAGGCGCCGCGCCATGACATCTCGAAAGCTGGCCTCGTCGTCCACGAGGATCAGTCGGATTTCCTCCATGATGAGTATCCATTTCCGTTATGCATTGCCCCCCCACTCCGCTTGATCGACGGATGTCTGAGATTAGAAAACCCCGCCGGATTTTCGGACCAGGAGCTTCGCCTCGGCTGCCCGGATTCGCTCTTCCTGAGACTCTTTCCGCTTTCGGGCTCCGTCCAGCTTTTCCAGGAGGTCCTCGAAATCCGCCGGCTTCAACAGATAGTCGTAGGCACCGATCTTCATTCCGGCCACCGCGGTTTCGGCGGTGCCGTGGCCGGTGAGCATGATGACCTCCACCAGCGGGTATTTTGTTTTGATCTCTTTCAGCACATCGATGCCGTCCATGCCGGGCATCTTGATGTCGAGGATGACCACGTCAATTGCGTCTTTCTGTCTTTCCAGAACGTCGAGGCACCCCTGGCCGTCAAATGCCTGGTAAACTCGCTCGCCGTTTTCCTCCAAGCGGAGGGAGAGCATCTCCACGAAGTCGACTTCGTCGTCCACCACCAGCACCCGGATCGGAATTTTGACCATGATGACTGTCTCCTTTGT
>CAZWGY010000356.1:0-3297 GCA_964633575.1 uncultured Desulfobacteraceae bacterium | reverse complement strand
GCCACCAGTCCGACCTTGGTCAGATCGGATGACTTGAAGTACCGATAGCTGTAAGCGATGGCGTTGGGCGGGCAGCCGATCACCAGGAGCATGGCAAACGAGGTGGCCATTCCCAGGCAGAGGGCGAGGACCCGGGGATCGACCCCCTCGAGCTGCGCCATGGGAATGACAATGGGCAGGATCAGGGCCGCAGCCGCGACATTGGCCATGGCATTGGTTACCAGCGCTCCGAAAAGCCCCACTCCGGCAAAAAGGAGAAGCCAGCCTCCTCCTTGAACCAACGGGAAGAAGAGATAGGCGAAGTAGTCGGCCGCACCCGAATAGCCCATGGCCAGCCCTAAAGAAATCCCGCCGCCGAAGATGAACAGGGCGGTCCCCCATTCCAGATTGTCGTTGATGTCCTCCCAGGTCAACACCTTCCCCAAAACCAGCGCCGCTACCGCCAGCATCCCGGTGATGGAATAATGGAGTCCGTGGACCTCCTTTGTCAACCAGGTCAGAAAGGCCAGTCCGATGATGAGGAGCGTCAGCTTCTCCGTCCAGGTCCAGGGGCCGAGATCTTCGTCAAACTTGGGAAGCTCATATTTGGGGTTCGGCCGGTAAACAAAATAGACGATCAGGACGGCAATAGGGACGGTGATAATCGCGGCCGGCATGGCGAACTTGATCCAGTCTAAAAAAGTGATTTCGATGCCGGTAAACTCCTTGAGAAACGCGGCTGAAACCATGCATCGACCGCCGCCTACAAGGGTCCCCATCCCGCCGCAGGAGCAGGCAAAGGCCAGGGAGAGCATCATGAATTTGGCCGTATTGGTGTGGGGCTCGATGCCCACGGCCCGCATGAGTGGCAGCATGGTAACGATTCCGATGGCAACGGCGGCGGCATCGTGCATGAAAGAAGAAGAGATCCCCAGCCCGATGGCGATGATAAAGGTGAACCGGGTGACGCTGGTCCCGGCCTTCCGGATGATAAAATATCCGAGGCGCCTGGTCATGCCGGCCTTGTCCAGGCAGATGGCGAAGATCAGGCAGCACATGATAAAGACCACCACCGGATGCATGTAGGGGGCCCAGGCGTCCTTGACATCCGCGATCCCCAGGGCGGTCAGCGAGACCCCGATGAGAATGGCCGTGATCTCCAGGGGAATCGGCTCGGCCACGAAAAGGAATATCAGGACCACCAGCGCGGCCAGAAACCGCTTTGCCTTGGGCGAGAGGCCATTGACGTAGTCAACCGTCACCGTAGGCCCGGCCACGGCTTCCGCTCGGGCGGCCAAAAACTTAGCGGTGGCTTCAGGCGTACCCGGCGCCACCGCCTCGACGATATAGTCCGTACCGGCGGCCGTTCGGACCGGTGGTACCAACGTGAAATGGTCCCCGACATCGGCCAGAACCGACTGGGCTGGGTCGCCGATAATTTTAAACCGGGTCCCCTCGGGCCGGGGCAGCAGCATAACGATAACGCCCAGCGCGACGGCCAGGCCCAGTTGAACGCCTTTGTTTGAAAGCCACATGGGAATTCCTCGCTTTTCGGTTTAGAGATTAATAGCTCGATACAGGGATCACCGGCCCCGTTGTTGCCGGGACCGGTGGGCTTGCCGGATTTTGGCCACCAGCTTGGTCAGCTCGCAGGGCTTGGTGAGGTAATCGAACGCGCCGGCCTCGATTCCCTGCCGGGCCGCTTCCTCGGAGCCGTGGCCGGTGATCATCAGGACCGCCAGCTCGGGGTCCATCTTTTTAAAGATCTGAAGGACTTCGATACCGTCCATGTCCTCCATTTTGAGGTCAAGGAGAGCCACGTCGAATTCTTGTCTCCGAAGGGTCTGGATGGCCTCCGAGCCGCTGAAGCTCTTGGTTACCGCGATCCCCCGTTTGCCCAGACGGTTGGCGAGAACATTGACGTATCCCTCCTCGTCGTCCATGATCAGCAATCGGATGGGCGTGTCTTTGTCTTTTGACATGACGTTATCCCTCCTTTTTTTCCAGCGGAATTCGGACCCGGAAGCGGGTTCCGACGTCCACGGTCGATTCCACGTCGATGTCACCGCCCATCTTCTTCACGATTCCGTAGCAGATTGACAATCCCAGCCCGGTCCCCTTGCCCACCGGTTTGGTCGTGAAAAAGGGCTCGAAGATCCGGTCCAGGTTCGACGAGGGAATGCCGGAGCCGGTGTCGGCCACTTCAACGACAATCCGGCCATTTTCCAATCGGGTGATGATGTTCAGGGTCCCGCCCGTTTTTTCCATGGCGTCGAGGGCATTGTTGATCAGGTTGAGCAAAACCTGCTGGATCTCGGTGACCGAAACCCGGAGAGCGGGCAGGCTCGGCTGGAGATCGGTGTTGATGGTCACGTTGCTGTACCGGGTCCGCTGAGAGGACAGATCAACGAGCTCCTGGATGAGATCGTTGATCGGGACATCCTCCACCCGGGAGTCGGTCTTCCGGGCGAAGCTCAGCAGCTTGTGGGTGATCTCTTTGCAACGGCGGCCCTGGGTGTGGATCTGCCGGAGGGCCCGATGAAATTCGTCGAGGTTTTCGCTCGCCCGGAGATCTTCCTCCTCCAGAAGGTCCCCGATCCAGCCGGCCTCCTCCACCATGATCGCCACCGGATTGTTGATCTCGTGGGCGATTCCGGCGGCGAGCTGGCCCACCGAGGCCAGTTTTCCGGTCTCGACGATCTGTTGGTTCATCAGCTCCTTTTCCCGGTCAACCTCAGCCATCCGCGATACCAGCGACTTGGAGACCAGGAAGGCGGTGGTAACGATCCCGATTCCGCCGAGGATCAGGATCAACACCGTGATCCGCTGGGTATGATAGAGGTCCTCGTAGGCGTCGGCGCGGTTCTGCCGATAGACCATCAACCAGTCCCCGTCCTTTAGAAACGCGCTGACAAAAATATTCCACTGCCCGTTTTCATCCTGTTCCTCGCTGATGTGAACATCCTTTGAGGCGGTTTTGGCGAGCCTGATGAAATGGCGGGCGTATTCGGGATCGGCCGGCAGGACGTCGTCGAAGGCCACATCGGTCTGAAGCTCGCCGGACTGGTTCAAGATAAAGGCGAACCCGGTCCGGCCGAGACGGATGCTCTGCACCAGAGAGTTGAAAGCGGAGAAGTTGATGGTGGAGCGAAGGATCATCATTTCCTCGCCCAGATAGTGGCGGACCGTGATGATGAAGTGGGGATAGCCCCGGAGGCCCAGGAAGACATCGCTGATGTAAAAGTCATTGCGAATGGCCTGTTGGAACCAGTCGGCTTCGGCATAGTATGCCTTGTCGAGCTTGAAGGGGCCGGCGTA
>CAZWGY010000355.1:0-5128 GCA_964633575.1 uncultured Desulfobacteraceae bacterium | reverse complement strand
GTTCATTCGTGGTTTGTATATATTTGCCCCGACATTCTGAAAACATCCCCGGCTCAATGCCCCTTTTGCCTTTTCAAACGCCTGATAAAGCGGTAGAGCATAGGCCACGCTCCTTATGCGGAGCGGATTTGTGACCGTAGCGGCCGGGCCGTCCGTCGGCTTTTGTTCGCCGAGGCTGCTTTTTCAGACATCCACCCCGGGCCGGCCGCCTGCTTCATTGTCGCGGGCCAGCCGGCGGCCAGGCGACCATGCTATATCTTGTCCTGAGCATCTTCTGTTCGACAACCAACCATCTCCTGTTCAAGGCGTTCGGGCGATACCGGATCAACGTCTTGCCGGCCATTGTCACCAATTATCTGGTCTGCGTCCTCGTCGGGACTCTGATCATGCGGCCGCCGGTCTGGGATCAGGTCCGCCTGGACGCGGCATGGCTGCCGTTTGCGGTGGTCCAGGGGTCTTTGCTGATCGGGTCGTTTTTCTTAATGTCGGTAACCACCGAACGGAACGGCGTGGGGATTGCGGCGCTGTCGGCCCGGCTGTCGGTGATCATCCCGACGGCGGCCGCGTTTTTCCTCTACGGCGATTCGGCCCATCCCGTGAAGATGGCGGGGATCGCCATTGCCCTGGTGTCTTTGTATCTGAGCGTGGTGGAACGGCGGGGCACGGTCCTTTCGGACCAGCGGGTCATCCATCCGTTTCCGGTGGGCCTCTTTCTGGCCTTTGGCGTCAACCTGGTCCTGGCCAAGTATGTCCAGGCGTACCACCTCGAGGCCACGGCCTATGCGGTCTATCTGACCGTATCCTTTCTGTTCGCCTGGCTGTGGGGGATGGCGGCCCTGGTTCGGACGCGGGCGCGGATCGGCATCCGGGCCAAGGACCTCCTGGCGGGCGGGGTGTTGGGGGTCAACAACTACGGGTCGCTCTTCTTTTTGCTCAAGACCATCGGGACCCCGGGCTGGGAAAGCTCGGTGGTCTTTCCCACCATCAGCGCGTCGGTGATGGCCTTCAGCTTTCTGGGAGGCTACCTGATCTTCGGAGAGGGGATCACCCGGCGGAAGCTTATGGCGCTGGCCATCGGAGTGGTGGCGGTGGTGCTGATCAACGTCTGAATCCCGGCGGGGTCAAGCGCCGGTCAGAGACATCCGGGGTTTCCAAAACCTCGGAGGCCCATGCTCCCCCTCTCCTTTAGGGGAGGGGGCCGGGGGAAGGGGTTTGATGAGCCGGGCGGTACGGACCGGCCCAAACGATGATCATGGCCGCGGCGGCACCTGTTCCGCCCAGGCGTCGGGCGAAAACCGGACGCCCCACTTCTCGTAGATGGCTTTAAGCTCCCCTGAATCGAAAATCGCCCGGATCCCCTTGTCGAACTGATCCATGAGGGGAGGTGACGACGGCGCGTCGGTGAAGGCCACGTAAGCGTTCTGGCCCCAGAGAATCCGGATTTCGTATTGATCCAACGGGATATGGTTTTCAGCGACGTACTGATCGATGTCAATGAGCGCATCGATGTAGTAGTCCACCCGGTCCCGCTTCAGCATTCCCCATGCCTGGCCATAGTCATCCACCTCGCTCCATTCCATCGGGACCTCGCCGATATGCGTGGTGGCGTGGTAATCGTATCCCCGGAGCCAGATGATCCGCTGATGGGCCAGGGATTCAATCCCCCGCCACCGGCCTTTCCGTTCGGCCGGAAAGACGCAGGCCGTGTGCTCCACGAACATCGGATACCGGGGGACCACGAGGCCGTACTCGTCGGCGTGCTCTTTCCAGACGCAGAGCATGGCGTCGGCGTCCCCATGTTTAACCATCGATATGGCCCGCTTCCACGGAACGATCACGTGGGTCATCCTGACATCGGTCCGCGCATAGGCGGCCCGGACGATTTCAAAAAACAGGCCCGTGCCGTCCTCGTTGGTTTGATTGTTCCAGGACGGGGTGACGACCCGGAGGGTCTCTTCCGCCCCGATCGATGAAAACAGGCCCATTCCGAAAAAAATCCCGGTCGCCGCCAGCCACATTATCATAAAACGCATCCGGTTCTTGCCGCCGTCCGTGCCTCTGAATCCGTTCATGTCGGGTTTTCCTTTTCATCAAAAAGTCTTGTTAGTGTCCATCCAGAAATCGGAAAGTTTGGTCGAGATCAAGGCGCGCGAAAAATTTTACCGCAGGTATATGTCTGATATTTCGAGGATAAAATTTTGAGCGCAACGCGGATATCGGGCAAAATAGCCATTTATGGATGGGCACTTGTTAGTGTCTATCCGGGAAATGGGTGGGTACCTGTAAAAATTCTCATCCCATATCCCCGGCCCCTTTCACGGCATCCACAAAGTGACATAGCACAATCCATGCCATCGTCAAACATTATTGATCCGGTTGATATTTCGCTCATTCCCCTTCCCTCCGATGGAGCCGGACTTTCCGGACCTCCGTTTCCGTTCCCGGGCGGCGGGAAATTCCTGCTTTACGGGAATCGTGACCAGCCGATTGGGCCTTGAATCGAAAACCATAAATGTGTAGGCTGATCTTAACATCATGCTTCGGCGCGTGGCGCGCGGTTTTTTGCCCGGCGGATGGTCCGGATGCCGGTGGCGCGAACCCGTCCGCGAGGCGCCGCTGAACCCTTGCTGAAGGTTTTCGGGATGGATCACGTCTGCCTCCTCAACTTGCCGGAAATCGATGAGCCGGACCGACTGGCGCGGCTTTCCTACCCCCAAGGGCGCATCGATCTGGTCATCGACACGGATGCGTCCAACGAGATCGACGACCAGCTCGCCCTGGTCCACGGTCTCCTCTCCCCCGAACGCCTGAATCTTCAGGCGGTTTACGCCGCTCCCTACGTCAACCAGCGGGCGGACACCCCGGCCGAGGGCATGGAGCGATCCCGCGCGGAAATCCATCGGATCTTCGAAAAGATGGGGCAACGGGCCGAGGGCCGGGTGTTCCGGGGCGCCACCGAGATCCTCAGCGACTACTACGAGCCGGCGGAAAGCGAGGCGGCCGAGGACCTCATCCGGCGAGCCGCCGCCCGGACCGGATCGCCGCTTTACGTCGTCTGCATCGCGGGGATCACCAACGTGGCTTCGGCTATTCTGATGGCCCCGGAGATCATCAAGCGGATCGTGCTGGTCTGGCTGGCCGGACACGCCCGGTACTGGCCGGCCGCCGTCGAATTCAACCTGGGCCAGGACCTGATGGCATCCCGGCTGATCTTCGACTGCGGGGTTCCCCTGATCAACATCCCCTGCAACGGCGTCGCCTCCCACCTGATCATGACCCCATCGGAGATGACCCAATATGTCCAGGGCCGGGGGGCCATTGGCGACTACCTCGCCGAAATCTTCCGGGGATACCATGCCGACCAGTACGGCTGGTCCAAGGTGATCTGGGACATGGCGGCCGTCGCCTACCTTCTCGATGACACCTGGGTCCGGACCCATCTCGTCCACAGCCCGGTCGTCACCGACGGCTGGACCCGGGGCAGCGACCCCACCCGCCATTTGATCCGCTCCGCCTGGTCCGTCGATCGGAACGCCATCTTCCGGGATTTTTTCCTGAAGCTGGCCGCCGCGGCCGACTCGGCGAATGGGTGAGGGGGCATCCATCCTTCGTTCCGACCGGACTTCCACCCCACTTGAAAATCTGATGCTAACCGGGCCGGGATGGTCCGCCGTCAGATTTTCCTTTTCATCGGTTGTGTCTGCGTGTAGAAAGATGAGTGGTGAGGACTGAGTGCGCCCCTGGGAGCGCGGGCGTCTCGCCCGCATCATTACTTGAGAGCGCGGGCGTCTCGACTGAGGACTGATGAGGACTGAGTGATGTAGGAGATGATCGTCTGTTTAAGAGGCGTCTGATGGTATAACCCCATTCACGGGAGGCAATGATGAAACGATTTGGAGAGATGCTCTCAACGACGAAGGATTTTTTTGAAAGCGGCCTGGAGAAGCTGTCGAAGCTCTTTGTCTCCGACGACGTCGCCAAGGCGTCCATGGTCCTGGCTGCCTGGATCACCACGGCGGATGGCTCCGTGGACGAGCGGGAGGTGGCCGAGACGGAGGCATTTATTCAGAACGCGGAGTACCTGCAAAAGCTGGATAAGGAAAAGCTGGCCAGTGAATACCGGAAATGGTGCGACCAGTTTCTCAAGGACCCGGACGACGCCGTGGTCTATGCCCTGACCGAGATCACCCCCCTGATCCAGCAGCCCGAGGCGGTCAACGCGGTTCAGCTCGCTTACAAAATCGCCGGCGCGGATCAGAATGTCACCGAGGATGAGCTCAAGGTGGTGACCAAGGCCTGCCACTTTCTGGGGGTCAGTTGCACCTCCGGCACGGAGTGCGTTCTGGCCGAATAATCGGGCGACGGCGGCTCCCCGGATTGGCCTGAAAATCGGCATCCGGGGAGATAAAACCGGACACCGGGGCTATCCGGCCTTCAGCCGAACATCTCCATGAGCCGGCGGGCGTTTTCCACGAGACTCGACAGGACCACGTAGCCGCCGAAAAAGATAATCGCCATGTTGGCCTTGGAGAATTGATCGTTGCGGACGGCCCCGCCGGTCACGGTTTCGTTGATTTGACTGGCCACGGCCTGGACCGCCATCAGGGGGATCACCGAGGTGAAGACGAAAAGGTGAAAGGGCGGCTGGAGGCTGCCCATGAGGGCCAACAGAAAGTAGCTCACCGCGGCACTGGCCGGCGACCAGTCCAGGGGGATTCGCCGCCGCCGGGCCTCGGCGTGAATCCGGGAAAAGAGGAAATATCCCGTCAGCGGCAGGAAGATCCCGTAGAGAACCGGAAAGATCCACCATTCACGCTTGGATTTAACCCGCCGCCAGTTCTGATACCCCCAGAACATCCCATAGACCCCGAAGGTCACCACAAACATGACGGCCATCTTCCGGGGGGCGACCTCGAAGAAGATCGGCTCGTCCCCCGTATCATCCGCCGTGGGAGTCAATTCCGGTGTCCGTCCGCGCTGTTTCCGTCCCATCTCCTCGCTCAATCCATCCAATAGAAATAAACCCACATAATCGGGGTGGGTACTACGATCACCCCCGTGCATGAAAATGATTTTAAACCACGAAAAACACGAAAAAAAATTAGAATTAAAAATTAGTGTGAATTGG
>CAZWGY010000354.1:0-5151 GCA_964633575.1 uncultured Desulfobacteraceae bacterium | reverse complement strand
ATTTGAAAACCTGACACGGCCTCAGTTATTGCCCAAACATTAAGGGGGATAAGACAAAAAAATCCCAACAATACAAAAATAAAAATACACGATACTTTCCTCATAATAGCCATCCTTTCTCTAAACAGAAATCAAAGAAATAGTTATCACAAATTAAAATCAAAGAAGGTGTGGTTTTTAGAATTTCAAGACAGCAGACATTAAGAGATAAACAGCACATTCAATGTTTATTCTTAGGCGGAATCTTAACTATTCAAAACTTTAGACTATCTTAAAACGATTTTAAAATCGTTTTAAGTCCTTTCAATATCGTTATAAGCGTTGCATAAAATTTTTAAATACTACTTTACCGCTAAATCAAAACAAAATCCCCGCTTCGTTAAGTATCATATTATCTATTTACAATGTATTCCATAAAACTATTTTAGTACTTCTGCATTAGCTTTACAAGTATTTAGCCGCCCATATCGCCGCCTGCATTCGATTCGGAACGTCAATTTTCCTAAAGATTTTATAGACATGCGCCTTGACGGTATGAGGACTGATACACAGATCATCCGCGATCTGGCCGTTCGACAACCCCATTGCGATGTGGAGGAGGATTTCCCGTTCCCGCCTGGTCAGGTTTGGGATCTCTTCGCCCGAGCCGGCCCCGAGCCCATCCCCATCCATGATGCACCGGGTCAAGACCTCCCTCGGATACCAGAGCTCCCCTTTCAAGACCGATTGAATCCCCTTTGAAAACCGCTTCATCTCATCTTTGACAAAAAATACGCCCCGGACCCCATGGTGAACCAGCTTTCTTTCACTCCCGTTGTCGGCGGTCAGGTTGAAAAGGGTCACCATGCAGCGGGGGGTCTTAATGCAGACGGTCAGCTCGGGCCATCTCAAGAGGTCGTCGATCTCCTTTCCGTCACAATCGCAGATCACGAGGGACCGCCGGGTCTTGCAGGCATCGGTCAGGATGGTTGACCGGAGATCATCGAACAGGCGGCATTCCACCTCCACCAGCTTTCGTTTCAGAAAGTACCCGATCAGCTCGTTTTGAAGCCGTCTGGGTCCGACGATATAGACTCGGGTTTGTATCGCGGAATCGGCCATCTGCCTTCCCCCTCCCTTTGGTGGTCCGATGATGCTGTCGCGGATTTCCTACAATGGCCTCATCTGGTAGCTTTCTCCGAATCGGATGGCCATCCCTCCGGCTTCCGTCCGAATGACGACGCCGGTCACCTGGATCAGGGTCCGCTTGCCTTCCATGTCTTTGAGGTGATCCAGGGGGAGGATCAGATCGACGTTGACCTCGGTCCCCTCGGGCAATATCTGGTCGGTCTTGTAAAACGCGCCCCCGGCGCAGACATTGACCGTTTCGATCTTCAGTGTCTCCGTATCTTCCCCGCCGCCGTCCAGCCGGACTTCCGACGGCAGCTCGAGGGTAAAGCGCTCCATTCGCCGCTGCCCGTGTCCGCTTTCCATGTTTCAGCGTCCCTCCTGAACTATATAATGACCGATATCGACACCCGCGTGACATGGGGGGCATTTTTCTGGTGCCAACGTCTCCAATGGCGGTGTCATCTCATCGGCCGGCTATCCGGTCCGTTGCCCCACTCCAAGTGACCTGTAAGTTTTGAGAGAAACGGGCCATTGTGATCCTGAAAAAAGCCTGGTGTCCGTGATTGGATATCGTCTTCCGCTGATAAGGGGGCGGAACCGTGTATTATGGGTTCACATATCATTTTCGACGGAAAAGTCAATGACCTTTTCGAAATCCATCACGAAAAGAGCGGCGGGGTATTCCGGGGTGTGGTCCTCGTCTCTATACACAAGTCTGTAGGTTTATGATTTTATGGATATAATGATCGTTTAGGCCAGAGGTCGCCCGGCTTGGCCAACCCCTCCCCCCGGCCCCCTCCCCTAAAGGAGAGGGGGTGATATCCATTGCCTGATTTGTTTGAAATTACGGATTATTCCCCCCCTTCCCTTTAGGGAAGGGGGGCTAGGGGGGTTAGGTCTGACGGCCGGCTTGTGCTCGGTGAGCCGAAATCATGTACAAAGATGTGTATAACGACGAGTGTATGACCCCCGGAACGCAAAACGCCCGGCGGGAAGATCCCGTCGGGCGTTTTGGCGCTATGGGTCGGTCAGCCGGTTTATGGGTGGAAAACCGGCCGGGGAGCGGTTATTCCTGGTTGATCAGGCATTCCTCGCTCCGGTGGGCTCGCATGAAGATGGCGCCGGTCATCAGAGCGGGGACGGCCACGACAAACCCGATAATGGGCAGGACCGTGACGCCGATGATCAGGAAGGCCAGGCCGAGGAAGAGCAGAAAAAGGCCGACGGCCCGGTTGGACAGGACTTCGTAGCGGCAATCGTCTTTGGTCATCATGGTTGAATCCTCCTTTCAGGGCTGCATCCGGCCGGCGGGTTTATCGCCGGTCGGAGGATTCGGGCGCCGGATCGGCACCCGGTGTATCCTTAATATTAGGTAATCATGACGGGACCCGGCGCAACATGGGGTGAATTGCCCATATTCAGCTCAAAGGCCCCGTATTTCTCCGTCAGTGCTCGGCCGTCGTCCCCTCTTGGCGCTGCTGCTCGGTATCGGACGCCTTTTCCCGCTCGACCACCGTCTCCTGTTCGGCCACGGCCTCGACGTGATCCCGGTCGCCCTCGGCATCCCGTTTCCGGCGCTGGAGCTTGTCGATGGCCGATGACCGGCCGTAGAGGATGAGCTGGTCATCGGGGAGGATTTCGGTCGATCCGTCCGGAGCGGTCAGGTACTTCCCGGTTTTTCTGGTGATCCCCAGGACGAGGATTCCCTCGGCCGGGAGCCTCAGCTCGGAGAGCTTCCGGTTCGTCATCCAGTCGCCTTCATGGACATTGATCTGGCTGACCCGGCAGCCCCCGGACAGATGGAGGAGACTCATGACGTCCTGGATTTCCAGTCGAGTGTACCGGTCGAGGGCCCACCGGATGATCCGGGAGATGTGGAGATCCACCCACTTGCTGGTGGCCACGGCCCAGAGGAGCACCAGGCCGGTGAACAGGACGGCGAGCTTCATTCCGATCGGATCAACGGAGCCGTCGAGGTCCATGAAGGTGAGGATCAGCGAGGAGATGGCCGTGACCACCCCCGCGTTTCCCAGGAGCATCAGGATCATCAGGACCCGGCGCCGGACCGGGTGGTTGACGACCTTTTCCGACTCGGTGGTGGTAAACCCAACCCCTGTGAAGGCCGACCGGGCCTGGAACCGGGCCGCCTCGGCCGAGAGCCCGGTTCGGCTCAGGGCCACCGTGGCGATCCGGGTAAATAAGATCGAGAGGGTCAGGACGATCAACAGCGAGATGATGGCGGCCATGGCAGCGGGCCTCCGGTTCAGGCGTTATAAGTAAGCGGCCACGATGGCGATGATCAAAAATACCACCAGAATCCAGAAAAAGAAGCCCAGAGTCCCCAGAACGGCGAGCGCGGCGGCTTCTTCCCGTTCAGGGTCGATCTGCTCGGGCGGACCGTAGCGGCTGCGGTCCGGCGGGACCGCGGCGGCCAGGAGGAGCGCCACGATGACCGCCATCACCAGAAACGGCATCCAGACCCCGCCCCAGAGGACCGGGCCGAAGGGATAAATCCAGGCGCCCCCGGCCCAGGTGGCCAGAAGCAGGACGATGAAAAAGGCCAGCACGCTGTCCCAGGGGCCTCGGTTGTCAAAGGCCGACGCGAACAGGGCGATCAGGACCAGGGTAAAGATCAGGGCGAAGAGAAAATGAGCGATGAACATGGCGGATCTCCTTTGGGTGTGGGTTTGCTGACGCCGATCTGATTTATCTCATCGGATGTCGGGTCATCATTGACGTCGGCGTCCGTTGACGATATCGTCTGACAGTCTATCGGGGCCGGCGGGGGAACGGCAATCCGGGACCTCCCCCATATTTGGCGCGGAAAGGGTGTATCCGGCGGGCTTTCGGGGTGGGAAACGGGCCCCATCCGGAGCGGCTTCGGCGAATATGGGCAATCGGCCCCATTGGCGTAGAGGCGGGTGAGGGGATAGTGTGAAGGCGACCAACCGGCTTATTTGCCATGGCCAGGGAGGGAGACCTGAAACCAACAGGGGGAAACCATGCCGGAGCTACCCGATGTCGAGGTATTCAAGCGTTATTTTGACGCCACCGCCCTCCACCAGTCCATCCGGGAGGTGGAGGTTTATCCCGAGCAGATCCTCGGGGGGGTTACGGGCCGGGAGCTGAAGCTCCGGCTGTCGGGCCAGACCTTTTCGGCCACCCGCCGGCACGGCAAATATCTCTTTGCCTCCCTTGACGGGAACGAGTGCTGGCTCGTCTTCCATTTCGGGATGACCGGCTACCTCAAATACTTCAAGAAGCCCACCAAAAACCCGCTCTTCGACCGGATGCTCATCACGTTCGAGAACGGGTACCGGTTGGCCTACGTTTCCAAGCGGAAACTGGGACGGATCGAGCCGGCGGCGGAGCCCGACCGGTTCATCCGCCACAAGGGGCTCGGGCCGGACGCCCTCTCCCCGAATCTCGACGCGGAGACCTTCCGGGAGATCGTCTCTTCCCGGGACGCCATGATCAAGTCGGTCCTCACGGACCAGTCGGCGGTGGCCGGGATCGGGAACGTTTACGCCGATGAGATTCTCTTTCAGGCGGGCATCCGGCCCAAGAAAAAGGCGTCCCGGCTGAGCCGGGAGCTGGTGGATCGGATCTTCGACCGGATGGGGGAGGTCCTTCGGACCGCCATCGACTGCCGGGCCGAGCCGGACCGGATGCCGGATTATTTCCTGACGCCCCGCCGGGATGCCGACGGCGCCACCTGCCCGGTGTGCGGCGAGACCATCCGGAAAACCCGGATCGCCGACCGGCCCACCCGAAATTGCCCGACCTGCCAGAGCTGAGGGGGGCTGTGCTTTACACACACTAGGGACCGGGGGAAGAGCGAGATTCATCACCAACCCCAAGTCTATCCGCTGATAAAAAAAGCGCGATGGCACAAGCCGTGATCAAAGCCTGGATCAGCATGGGTGCCCCCCTGGGAGCGCGGGCGTCCCGCCCGCATCATTACAGATGTGGAGCCGGCTTCCAGCCGGCATCGTAGGGGTGGCCGGCCGCCCTTGTTCTCCACCGGTGCCCACTATGTGT
>CAZWGY010000353.1:0-5154 GCA_964633575.1 uncultured Desulfobacteraceae bacterium | reverse complement strand
GACCTCCGAGGTTTTGGAAACCTCGGAGGTCTCATTGGAAACCTCGGAGGTCTCACGGGTGACTATTTTCCTGACAGACCCCGATTCAAACTCCCCTGTCTATACCCTTCCAGGTCGAGGGTAACAAAGGAGAAACCGACGGCTCGGATCGCCGTCACGGCCTGCCGGCGGAGGGGATCGGCCGCCAGCCGGGGGATGTCGTCGGGGGCGACCTCGATCCGGGCGGTCCCGTTGTCGTGACGGACCCGGACCGCGCCCGTGATCCCCAGGGCCCGGAGGGCGTCCTCGGCGGCGTCCACCTGGCGGAGCTTCTCCGCCGTGATGGGCTGGCCGTAGGGAATCCGGGATGCGAGGCAGGCGTAAGCCGGCTTGTTCCAGGTGGGCAGGCCGAGCCGCCGGGAAAGCTCCCGGACCTCCGCCTTGGTCAGCCCGGCCTCCTTGAGGGGGCTTCGGACCCCCAGCTCCCGGGCCGCCTTCGAGCCGGGCCGGTAGTCGCTCTCGTCGTCGGCGTTCTCGCCGTCGATCACCTCAGCATACCCGGCGTCGGCGGCCAGGTCCACCAGTTGTCCGAACCGGAGCCGTTTACATACGTAGCATTTCTCCGGCGGGTTAGCAGTGAAGTCCGGCTGGTCCAGCTCACGGGTGACCACTGTCCGGTGAGGGACCCCGATGGCCGCGGCCAGGCGAACGGCGTCGGCCTGCTCGTGGGCCGGAGTGGTTTCGGACAGGGCGGTGACCGCCAGGACCCCGTCGGGAAGGGCGTCGTGGGCCACCTTGAGAAGAAGGGTCGAATCGACCCCGCCGGAAAAGGCCACCAGGACCCGGCCCATCTCCCGGAGAGCAGCGCTCAGGGTTCCGTATTTGACTGAAACGGCATCCATTTGGGACGTCCCCGTCAGAGACCTCCGAGGTTTCCGGTATAGCCACAATGGGTTTCCAGTGCCCAGGTGCGCTTTCAGAATCCTCGGGGGCCTATCCCAAAACCTCGGAGGTCTTTCATGGTCCAGAAACCCCGCATGGGCAAAGGTGATCCGGTAGCATTTCAGGTGGCGGTGCCGAAGGCTCCCTCGGAGAACCCCGGCGCCGTAGAAGACTTGTTCCGCGATGAAAAAGGCGGCGTGGGAGACCGGGTTGAGCCGGGGGCGCCGGAGAAAGAAGCTTACTATTGCCGGAAAGAGGAACACCGCCAGGGACAGCGGTGCCAGAGCCGGCCAGAGGAGAGGGAGCGTCAGCCAGACCGGAAAATGGTAGCGGATGGTGTGATGGGTCAGGTGGAAAGCCAGGATGAGATGGCTCCGGGCGGTGGCCCGAAGGATTTCCCCGAATCCCGGGGGCGCTGCGGTCATCCGGTTCATGGCTCGCCGGCGCGGGGCCGCTTCGGCCAGGAGAACGGCGCCCGCCGACGGCAGCAACAGGGCGGGGGCCAGGACCGTCCCGGCGGCCGTCAGGCATAAGCAGAGGAGCCCCCCGGTCTGCCAGGGAAACCGCTTGGCCGCCCGGCGGTGGGCCGCGTAAAGAGCGGGCTCCGAGGCGCCGTATTCATAACGGCGGACGAACCCCGGCCAGAAGCGGCTCCGGTGCTTGTGGCGGACCCGGCCCCGGGGGAGATAAATCAACCGGTGGCCCTCGTCCATCAGCCGCCAGCAGAGGTCCACGTCTTCCCCCACCCGGCGGCCGGGGTCCAGCCCGCCGGCGGCCTGGTAGGCCGATCGCCGGACCAGCATGTTGCAGGTGGGAACATAGAGGACTGATCGATCCCCTTCGCCGACCAGCGGCTCCTCCCCCATATTGAGGGGCGAGAAGGCGGCCTCGAACCGGTCCAGTCGGGTCCGGCGGTAATAGGCGTCCACATACCCGCCCACCAGGGCCACCCGGTCGCCCCCGAAGCCGGGAACCAGATCGGCCAGCCAGTCAGGGTCGGCGATGCAGTCGCTGTCGATAAATGCGATGATTTCGCCCGCCGCCGCCTCGACCCCCCGGTTCCTCGCGGCCGACTGCCCCGCGTTCTCGGCTCCGGCCAGCAGCCGGACCGGGTAGGTCCGGACGACGTCGGGGGTGTTGTCGGTGGAGCCGTCATCCACGACGATAATTTCCCGCCGGGATTCGGGATAATTCAGGGATAGGAGCGAGTCCAGGCAGTCCCCGATTTCTCCGGCCCGGTTGTACACCGCCACGATGATGGAAACGAGCGGGGCGTCGGCATCGAGGGCCAGGGGGTCGGGCCGCCATTCCAGGAGCCGGGCCCCCTGGAGGGTGTCGAAGAAGGCCACGACCGTCGGGTTGCCGGCGATCGTCCTCGCCGGAAGGCCGGACCGGCACCCTTCCAAAAGCCGTCGGGCCGACGGGTTGACCCGGATGGCGCGGAGCGGCGTGGGCTGAACCAGGACTCCGCCGCCTTCGGGACCGGGATGAAGCTCCACCCCCGGCCCCAGAAAAAACGCGCCGCCGGCCGTCGGGCTCATCAGCGGGCCGCCGCCGCCGATGCGAGGTGTTTTTCGAACGTGTCCATCGATTTGACGGTCACGCAATTGACCAGACAGCCGGGGTCGGGGACCCCGAGCTTCCGCTGAGTGTGGAAGGCGATGGCCGGACACCCGCCGTGGCAGAGGTCAAACCGGTGGCAGCTTTCACAGGACTTGATTTCCAGCTCCCGGAAGGCGGCAAAGACCGGCGAGTTTCGCCAGATCTCCTCGAACCGGTCCTCGGGAAGCTTGCCGGCCAGGAAATCCGGGTCCTGGAGAAAGGCGCAGGGGTAAACCTCGCCTTTGGGCGAGACGCAGCAGGTGAGCTTGCAGGCCCCGCACATATTGAGCCCCAGGGAGCGCCGTTCCTCGGTGGTGACCGAAAAAAAGGAGTCGCCGGTGGAAACCCCCAGGTGCTCGCTCAGCCAGCCGGAAAACGCCTTCATCTGGTCCTGGGAGACGTTGAGGTCCGACCAGGAATCCTTGCCCCGGCCCGAGGGCCGGAACCGGGAGACCCGGAGTTTGGCGCCCACCGAAGCGGCCAGGTCGTGGAGCTGGTCCAGCTCCGGAAAGCTCAGCCGGGTCAAAACCGTGTTGATGCTCACCTCGATCCCGCGGCCGTGGAGGTGGTCCAGGGCGGTCATGGCCGCCTTGAAGCTCCCCTTCCCCCGGATGGCGTCGTTGGATTCCGGAGTGGCTCCGTCCAGGCTCACCTGGATATAGACCAGCCCGGTGTCCAGCCGCCGGGCCAGGGCTTTGGTGATGAGGGTCCCGTTGGTGCTGATACAGGTGACCATCCCCTTTTCGTGGGCGTATTCCATGAGCTCCGGGAAGTCGGGCCGAGCGAACGGCTCCCCGCCGCCGATGTTAAACTGGAAGACCTTTTGCTCGGCCAGTTGGTCGATGACCCGGCGGCACTCCTCGGTGGTCAGCTCACCCGGACGCTTCCGGCCGGAATCCGACAGGCAGTGAACACAAGACAGATTGCATTTGAAAGTGACTTCCCACGTCGCGTTGACCGGGGCGGAAAGCCCCATTTCAACATACTGATTGCCCATGAATCAACCCCTTTTCCTCGAGTACGCCAAGCACCTGATCGACCCGGTCCGAAATCCACCGGGTGGGCCAGGCGTGGCGGCCGACAATCCCGGCCACCAGGTCCCCGACGGTCTCGCGGCCGTCGAAAAAGTCGGGCGAGATAAGGTCCCGGGAAGGGACGAAGTATAGCCGGGGACCCTTGTAATTGTAGAACAGCAGCCCGAAAGCCTCCCGGCGGACCTGGACCCCCGGACGGAGATGGTAAACGGTGTATGGTGCCATGACGATCCTTATGAGCCCCCCCGCCCCCCTTTCCCGTCCGAAAAAAAAGGGGTGTATGCGCTAGAAACCTCCGAGGTTTTGGAAAAGACCTCCGAGGTTTTGGGAAAAGACCTCCGAGGTTTGGGAAAGACCTCCGAGGTTTTGTTTGGGAAGACCTCCGAGGTTTTGGAAACCTCGGAGGTCTCATTGGAAACCTCGGAGGTCTCTAGCGCCACCCCCTTCCCACGCGGGGAAAAGGGGCGAGGGGTTCAGTTTAATAGATGCCGCAGATGCCGTCCACCGCCAGCTCCTCGACGTTGATCTCCTCGAGGATGACGGGCGGCGGCTCAGGGGTCAACTCCTTCTTGACCTCAGCCGCTTTCTCTTTGATCTCTTTGGTTTCCATTCCGGTATCACCTCCTTTCGTAACGGGTTTGCCTGTCCGAACGCGAACGCACGGGCAGGTGGGATCAGGGGGCCTGACAGGTCCAGCCCCCGTCCACCGTGATCATGTTGCCGGTAATGCACTTGGCGTCGTCGGTGACGAGCCACCGGACGGCCTTGCCGATGTCCTCGGGAGTCACCTCGGGTTCCTTGATAAGGTGGCCGGCGAAGAACTGCTCCTTGGCCTCATCCTCGTCGTCCATCCCGAAATACTCGGCGATCCCCTTCATCATGTCGGTCCAGACGGTTCCGGGGCAGACGACATTGGCCCGGATGCCGTGGTCGGCCACCTCCATGGCGATGGACTTGTTGAGGCCGATGATGCCGTGCTTGGCCGCGCAATAATGGCCGCCCATGCCGAAGCCCCGCTGGCCCCCCACCGAGGAGATGCTCACCACATTGCCGCTCCCCTGCTTGATCATTATGGGCAGGACGTAGTGGCAGCAGAGGTAGGTTCCCTTCAGGTGAGTGTCGAGGACCTCGTCCCAGGTCTCTTCGGGCATGTCGGCGATGGCCATCATCGAAGAGTTGCCGGCGTTGTTGACCAGGATATCGATCCGCCCGAATTCCTTAATGGCGGTATCGACCATGGCCTTGACCGACTCGCCGTTCCGGACGTCGCACTGGACCCCGATGGCCTTCCGGCCGAGAGCCCGGATCGCCTCCACCGCCCCGTTCATGACCTCGGGCGTTGACATTTTATACGGGATGGTCTTCATGTCCGCGCAGATATCGGCGATCACGATGTCCGCCCCTTCCTCGGCCATGCACCGAGCCGCGGCAAATCCGTTACCCCGGGCCCCGCCGGTGACGATGGCCACTTTTCCCGACAGTTTCATCGGATGACTCCTTTCCGCTAATCTATAACCTATAGCCTATGACCCATGGCCAATAACCTATGACCCATGACCCATAGCCTATGCCCTAATTATATAGTTTCCTTCAGGGA
>CAZWGY010000352.1:0-5154 GCA_964633575.1 uncultured Desulfobacteraceae bacterium | reverse complement strand
ACATGGCCCGCTCCCACCACGGCCACGATCTTCTTTCCCGGCGCCGTTTTGATCCGGTGCGCCAGGTACTGGTCCCGTTCGTCGATGAGAATCCGCTTGAGCGACGGAAAGGTCTTTCCCACGTCGGCCAGGAGCATCTGGAGAATGTCTTCCTGCTTCATCCGCTCGATCTCCGACTCGTCGATCTCGTCCAGGCCCCCCACCACCGCCAGGATCATCTGGAAGAGGACCCGGAGGCGGTCCCAGAGCCCAAGGGACCGCCAGGTCCGGAGGAGGGTCACCCGGATGTCCCGGTCAGCCAGGTGAACCTCGGCCCCGATTTCGTCGGCGGCCTCGATGGCCCGGATCATCTCCTCGCCCGGCCGGACATCCAGCTTTTCGGCGATCCGCCGCTGAAACGCGGCCAGGAGGAGATTCGACAGGAGGAGAAAGGACTTCTTCTCCTTGACCACCTTGATGATATCCATGTTCCGCCATTGATCATTCTGGCGGATGGAGCCGTACCGGGATTCACAGAGCTCGACGCAGACTGTATCGGGCTGCTCGGCCTCGATGACCGAACCCACCAGCCGAGCGCTTTCTTTTGAGACATGGGCCGTTCCCACCAGAACGATCTCCCGGTCTCCGTCGATGATCCGCTTCCAATCGTTGACTTCCGTTGATGTCATAGTGCAGAATATCCTTTTTCAGTTTGTCCGAAGTTTATCCTTATAGGACACTGGCCCCGCCGACGCAAGCGCAAAGGAGAGACTCTTGAACATGACCGACGATTCGGCGCCCGACGCCACCCCATACCGGATCACCGAGCCCCCGTTCTATATCGAAACCGGCGGGGAAGTCCGGCTTTTCGAATCAGCCGCCCGGGCCCGACTGCCGGTGATGCTCAAAGGCCCCACCGGCTGCGGGAAGACCCGGTTCGTCGCCTATATGGCTCACCGGCTGAGCCGGCCCCTGGTCACGGTGGCCTGCCACGAGGACCTCTTTGCCTCGGACCTTATCGGCCGGTATCTGCTCCACGGCGATGAGACGGTCTGGAGCGACGGCCCGCTCACCCAGGCCGTGCGGATGGGGGCGGTCTGCTACCTTGACGAGATCGTCGAGGCCCGGAAGGACACCACCGTGGTGATCCACCCCCTTACCGACGACCGGCGGATGCTGGCCATCGACCGGACCGGCGAGGTGCTCCGGGCCCACCCGGACTTTCTCATAGTGATTTCGTACAACCCCGGCTACCAGTCGGTCATGAAGGACCTCAAGCCGAGCACCCGTCAGCGGTTCGTGGCCATCGACTTCGACTACCCCGACCCGGCGGCCGAGGCCCGGATCGTCGCCCGGGAGGGCGGGGTTCCGGAATCCACCGCCCGCCAACTGGTCACCCTGGCCGACCGAATCCGGAACATCCGGGAGCATGGCCTCACCGAGGGGGCCAGCACCCGGCTGCTCATTTACGCGGCCCGGATGATCGCCGACGGGATCTCCGAGGATGTGGCCTGCCGGAACGCCGTCTGCCTGCCGCTGACCGATGATCCGCGCCTCATCGAGACCCTCACCGACCTCGTCGACGACGTGTTTTAGCACCGATCTTGCCGTCATCCCCATCTCAAACCGATCCCCTCGAGACCCTCGCGGTCGCTGATCCCGATCTCGCCGGGCGGGTGAATGCACTCCTTGCCGACAAGCCGGCTTCCGTCGCCGACCGGGAGATGATCGTCGAGGAAACCCTGGACGCCCTCGGCCGGGAGATCACCTTTGGCCGGGCCGTGGCCGAGGGGCTGGCGCGGCTCGTGGGAGAAGTGGACCGACACCGGATCGACCGCTACCGTCACCGTGTCCGGGAAGCTGGCGCCACGGGTCCCACCCTGGGGACCCTGATGGCCACCCATCTCGTGCCGGTCCTCCGGTCTCCGGAACCAGGCCTTTTCGACCGGTTCACGGCGGCGGTTCAAGGCGTCCGGGCCAAGGGGGATTACGGGCTCAAGCCGTTGCTGAAAGGACTCGACGCCCTTCTCCACGCCGGGGAAGGGCCGGAGGCGGGAGCCTATCTCGAACTGATCGAAGTCGCCTTCCGCCTGGAGCTGACCTATCGGGAGAGCACCAATCTCGCTTATGACCTGCCCCGGGCGATCCTCAGACTCCCCGCCGACCGCCGGCTCTACCAGATCGAAGGGCTGCGCCGGGCCATGGCGGTCGATCTGACCGCCGGCCGGGCCTTGATGGAAGGGCTTGACCGGGGTTTGACGGTCCTTTCGGCGGAGGGGTTGAGCCGGTTTGTGTCCGATGGCCTTGACCGGTACCGGCGGCTGCCCCGCCTGGGAGCCCGGTTTCTCTCTCTCGACGCCCAGATCGGCCGGGATGTTCTGGCATCGCTTCAGGTCACCGTTCCCCTGTCCCAGGTCCGGCAGGCCCTTGACCGCTATCTCCGGGCTCGGACCGGGATGCCCCTGGGCGTCCGCCCATTGTCCGAAATGGCCGGACGCCGGGACGGAGCTGATAACGGGTTAATCGTCCGGTCCGACGGGCGATGGATTTATCTGCCCGAGGAGATCGGCCGTTACGGCAGCCAGGCGGAAAACCGGGCCGTGTTCCGGGGACTGGCCAAACTTGAATCGGCGCTCTACGAGCTGGGCACTTATGATTTCGACCTGGATCGGGCCGTGGCCCGGCCCGACATCGACCTCCCAGTGACGCCGGCGGACGAAACCGGCGGCCGGTCGGACCTGGCCCGGTTTTGGGACCGATTCCAGGAGCCTCGACTGGCGCGGGATATGTTCACTATTTTTGAGCACGGCCGGCTCCGCTGCCTCCTGGGCCAGGAGTACCCGGGGATTCTCCGCCGGACCGACCCGCTGCTCCGGTCTGAGGTAGAGCGACTCCGGGCGGCCGGCCGCGCCGGCCATCCGCTCTTTGGCCTCTATCTCCGGATCGCCCTGGATCTTCCGATGCCCCCCGGTGCCGTCTCCACCGACTCGGAAAAGGCCATTTTCGATCTGGTCAGCCGACGGTTTGCCGACGCTATTCCGGCCGACCTCCGGGTTGAGACCTGCGCCGGGCTGGTTTCCGCGGTCTATCCCACGGCGGCTGAATTCCTGTCCGTTGATGCCGCGGACTATCCCCCCCTTGAGTTGCCTTTTGGGCGGCAAATCGCCCCGGAGCAATTCTTCGAACAGCACCGGCGGGTTGAGGAGACGGCGGCGGGCGTCAAAATCGCGCTTGAAAAACATGGCATAAGCGTTTACAAATCGGATGTTCGAAGGTGTCTCACCCGGACCGGGGGCACATTGACCCCGGCGGATCTCCAGGAGATCGTCTTTTTCCCGGAGCCGGCCGAGGGAGACGATACTCCGGCTGATCCGTCCGTTCGACCCGACCTGTCAACCATAGACCTCTCGGCCCTCATGGATGCCGACGGGATCGACCTGATACCGACCATTGAGCCGGCGACCGGGCCGGTCTTCCGGCACCGGGAATGGGATTGTGAGCTGGGGGATTACCTGGCCGACCACGTCCGGGTGGCCGAGCGGCGGCCCGGCGGAGCCGCCGGGGTCGATTTCTACGATACGGTTCTCAGCAGCCGGGCGGGGCTGGTCCGCCGAATCCGTCGGGCCTTCGAACGGCTCAAGCCCGAAGGATTGACCCGTCTGCGGCGATGGCGGGAGGGCGATGAGCTGGATTACCGGGCCATGATCGACTTTGCCGTGGACCGCCGATCCGGCCGGACGCCTTCGGAGCGGATCTATATCAAGCGCCTGAAGGCCGAGCGGGACGTGGCGGTCCTCCTTCTGGTCGATCTCTCCCGATCCACCGCCAACCCGGCCGCCGGGTCCGAGGATCGGATTCTGGACATTGAAAAAGCCGCCATCGTGCTTTTTTGCGAAGCCCTCGGCGCCGTGGGGGACTCCTTTTCGGTTGCCGGATTTTCGGGCACCGGTCGATTGGGGGTCGATTACTACCGGATCAAGGATTTCGACGAAGCCGTCGATGACGCGGTGAAGGGGCGGATCGGGGCCATGGCGCCTCAGCGGAGCACCCGGATGGGGGCGGCGGTCCGCCACGCCGCCGCTAATCTGGATGCGGTGGCGGCCCGGGTCAAGCTGATGCTCCTGATCAGCGACGGCTTTCCCAATGATCTGGATTACAAACGGCGCTACGCCGTCGAGGACACCCGTCATGCCATCCTGGAAGCGGCGGCCCGACGGATTCACACCCGGGCCATCACCGTCAACCTCGCCCGGGCGGGCGGGCTCGACGACCTTTACGGTCCGCTACGGCACAATGTGATCTCAGACGTCCGGGAGCTCCCGGACCGGCTGTTGGGCATTTACCGGGCTCTCACGCGATAGGTGGGGCCAAGAAAGGGCAACCATGCTGATCCACGACGACATTTACGCCTGGGAAGGTTGGGGAGGGAAGCTCAAACTCGCCAGCGGATGCTGCCGGCTTCGGATCTTCGATTTGAAACGGGGGAGCCCGGGCGGTCTCGCTCACCTGCGGCCCATCATCGCCATCGTCTCGGATGTTCCGGAGAGCGGGATGTCGGTGAAAAGCTGTACCAGCCACATCGCCACCAACGTCGTCCGGGATTTCCAGATCGACCCCGACCGGATGGTCTGGGTGGAATACGACCCCGGCCGGACCTACGGCCCCGACGGGGACCGGATCATCCCGGACAAGTACGAACGGGTCGACTTCGTCTGGCACGACGGCAAGGCCATCCAGCCCAAATGGCGTCATCTGAAGCCGGACATGGAAGCGATTGTCGCCGAGCTCATCGCCGAAACCGACGCAACCGATTGATAATCAGACCATCAAACCGATCAGATCTCGTACTCGGTGGAAAGGAAGCATAATGCGTACCCGAATCACCCGGCTCACCGCCCTGGTTTACATTTCTCTGGCCCTGGCGGCGCCGATCCCAGCGGAAGAAACTGAACGCCCCGAATTTCCAACAGACAAAACCGCCCTGGAGGCCTTTATCAAGGAGGTTATCCGGGAGAACCCGGAGCTTATCTACGAAACCGTCAATACCTACATTCAGGACCAGAAACGACGGCAGCGGGATAATGCCCTCGAGGAGGCCCTGGAAAACCGGGTGGAGATGCCGACGGTCCACCCATACAACCCGGCGGCCGGGCCGGCGGATGCCCCCATCACCCT
>CAZWGY010000351.1:2762-5165 GCA_964633575.1 uncultured Desulfobacteraceae bacterium | reverse complement strand
TCCCGATCCCGATCCCGATTTCGATTTCGATTTCGATTTCGATTTCGATCCCGATTTCGATTTCGATAACCCATAACCTATAACCCATAACCTATAACCTATAACCCATAACCTAAACAATGAGGCGGCTATGCATATCGTCTTGTCCGATATGGAAGGCGTTTTCACCCCGGAGATCTGGATCAACGTGGCGGAGAAAACCGGGGTTTCCGAGCTCCGGTTGACCACCCGGGACATCTCCGACTACGACGTCCTCATGACCCGGCGGCTGGAGATCCTCCGGACTCACGGACTCAAGCTCGACGACATCACCCGGGTCATCGCCACCATGGAGCCGCTGCCGGGGGCGACCGAGTTCCTCGACCGGCTCCGCCGGTCCGGGCCGGTGATCATCGTCTCGGACACCTTCGAGCAGTTCGCCGGGCCCCTCATCCGCCGGCTCGGCTGGCCGACCCTGTTCTGCCACACTCTCGAAGTGGCCCCGGACGGCACCGTCACGGGCTATCAGCTTCGCCTGGATGACGGCAAGCGGCGGACCGTGGATGCCCTCCAGGGGCTAAACTATCGGGTGATCGCCGTGGGCGATTCCTACAACGACATCCGGATGCTCCAGGCGGCCGAAGCCGGAATCCTCTTCAAGCCCCCGGAAAACGTCCGGGCGGAGTTCCCCGACCTCCCGGCCACCAATGACTACGAAGCCCTGTACACCGAGATTCGCCGGGCGGTCGCCGGGAGTTAATGCCATGAGCTCCCACCAAACCCGATACCGGGTGATCTACGGGGACACCGACCGGATGGGGATTGCCTACCACGCCAATTATCTCCGGTGGTTTGAGATCGGCCGGTCCGAGATGTTCCGGGACCTGGGAATGCCCTACGCGGAGATCGAGCGCCGGGGGATCTTTCTGCCGGTCTCGGAAGCCTTCTGCAAGTTCCGGTCTCCGGCCCATTACGACGAGCTGATCATCATCGAAACCGTCCTGGACCCCGCCATCCGGGCCGGAATGAAGCTCGATTACACCCTCACCGCCGAAGCCGACCGCCGCCCCCTCGCCAGGGGATATACCCGGCATGCCTTCGTGGATGCCGACGGCCGGGTGGTCCGGCCGCCTCTCTTTCTCACCGAAATCATTCGAACAGCGCGCGAATAATCACCCGCCGCCCCGCCCCCGACGGGCCGCGGCCGGTAAAGAGGAGCCGGTGGGGAGCAATCCCCCGGCTTTCGATCAGAGTCGCCACGGCCCGAGCCCGCCGCTCGGATAACCCCTCGCCGCAGCCGGTTTCCGCCGGGTCACAGGACCCGCTCACATCGACCATCATCGCCGGATTTCGGTCCATGGCCGCCGCGATCCGGTAAAGATAGGGCCGCTCCTTCGCCGGGACCCGCCACTCGCCCGGCGGGTAGTCGATCTCCTCGAAGACCGCGCCCACGGCGTCCAGCCGGACGGCGGCCGTCACCCCGGTCCCGACCGCTTCGCCCGGAGTCGGCGGCGGACTGGCGGCAATCCCGTCATGGCGGGACCCGGCGCGTTGACGAGCGTCTGAAAACAGGATATCGGCCAGGAAATCGGCCAGGGCGGCATCATCCGCGATGTCGTCGGCTTTCACCGCCCGGCCGCAGTGGCTCATCCGGGCCAGCCGGGCCAGCAGATCCGCCTCTTCGCCGTCCGCCGAGCCGGTCTGGATGGTGTGAATACAGAGGGCTTCGCCTCCCCGGAGTTTCAGTTCGGCAGCCGCCAGAACGGGAATCCGGGTCTGGTTTGCCCCGTCGCTGACGATGACCATCGCGGTGGGGTCGGATCGGTTGGCCACCTTGTCTGCCACCGCGTCCAGAACCGCTTCCAGGGGGGCCGGTGCCGAGCGGCGCGGGAGTCGTTCCAGACCGGCGATAACACTTCCGGGAGCGTCCGGCCGGGCGGCCAGCAAAAACGGCCCTCCACCCGAACCAAGTTTCTGACCCGCCGCGTAAAGCGTGATGTCCGCCGATCCCTCCGGCAGGATTCGGGCGATCCGGGAGACGACCGACCGGGCGGGCGGCGCGGCCGATGCGTCGAGGATCAGAATCAACTGGGGCCGGGGCGCTCCGGCCGCCGCCTCGGAAAGCCGGGCCATGATGGCCGGTGAAGGCGGGGCGGGAGCAGGAACGGCCCCCGGCCCGGCGCAGCCGGCGACCAAGATCGCCAAACAGATAAGACAAACGGTCCGGCGGAACATCATTTCTTCATGAAGCTGTCGATCCCCTCCTCCTTCCAGACTTTGAGGGTCTTTACGTCCTTGGGTTTGATCTTGACCCCGATGGCGTTGACCGGGACGTCGTGAACCTTCTGGATTTCGATCCAGTTTTTCTTGACGGCGGGATCCAGGGCCATTATGCGCCTCCTTGATTGAGCTGTTCGGAAATCA
>CAZWGY010000351.1:0-2662 GCA_964633575.1 uncultured Desulfobacteraceae bacterium | reverse complement strand
GGGCGCTAAAAGCCCAGCCGGCGCATCCGACGGAAAAGGGACCGACGGCTGATCCCAAGATCCGCCGCTGCCCGCGTCCGGTTCCAGCGTGTCCGGGACAGAGCCTCCCGGATGATCTCCCCCTCGGCCCGGTCAAGAGCCGACGGCAGGTCCTCCCCCGGCTCCGGAAGGGCCGGCCCCGGCCGGCGGGGGACGGAACGATCCGGGGGACGCCCCCGACCGCCGGGGCCCGGGGCGGAGATCATCGGAAAGTCGAGGGAGCCCACGGTCAGGTATCGCTGGACCACGTTCTGGAGCTCCCGGACGTTGCCGGGCCAGTCGTGGCATAAGAGGGCATCCACCACGTGGACCGGAAGGCGCCGGCGGTTCCCTTCCGGGGCCGCCTTTTGGAGAAAATGTTCCACCAGGAGCGGGATGTCCTCCCGCCGCTCGGACAACGGCGGGACGGTGATGGGGATCACGCTGATCCGGTAGAAAAAGTCGTCGCGGAGGAGACCGGCCCGAACCATTTCGAAAGGATCCCGATTGGTGGCCGCCACGATCCGCGTATCGGCATACCGGGGTTTGCGGCCTCCCACCGGGGTGTACTCCCCGCTTTCCAGGACCCGGAGGAGCTTGACCTGGATATGCCGGCCGATATCGCCCACTTCGTCGAGGAACAGGGTCCCGGTGTGGGCGGCCGCGAAGACCCCCGCCTTGTCCGCGGTGGCTCCGGTGAACGCCCCTTTCCGATAGCCGAAGAGCTCGCTTTCGATGAGGGTGTCCGGAATGGCGCTGCAATTGATCGGGACAAACGGCCGGTCGGCCCGCTCACTCAGTTCGTGAACGGCCCGGGCCACCAGCTCCTTGCCGGTGCCGGATCGGCCGTAGATAAGGACGCTGGCGTCGGTGGCCGCGGCGTTGAGGATCAGTTCATAGACCCGCTGCATGGGCTCGCTTTTGCCGATGAGGTCCATCAGGCGGTATCGCTCGCCAATGGAGGACTTGAGCCGGACGTTTTCACTCCGGAAGTACTCGGCCTCCTGCTTGATGGTCTCCTCCCAGAGCATGTTTTCGGTGATGTCGCGGACGGTGATCAGGATGGCCGGGTCGCCCCCGTGGCGGATGGCGCTCGAGAGGATTTCAGCCCAGAACTCGCGGCCGTCCCGGCGGCGGCACTGCCCCCGGAAGGCAAGGCCCCAGGACCGCTGATCCAGGGCCGTTTGAAGAAACTCGCGGAACCGGCCCCGGAACTCGGGCTTGACCAGCTCGATCATGTTGGTCCCGGTCATGTCCGCCTCGGTGGCATAGCCGAACATGGCGACCATGGCGTCATTGGCAAACCGGACCGTCTCATCCTGGATCAGCCCCACCCCGTCCTTGACGTTTTCGATAAGGGCCCGGTAACGTTCCTCGCTGGCCCGGAGCTCCGCCTCGGCCGCCTCACGGTCGGTGACGTCGAGCCCGATCCAGATGCCGTAGGCCATCCGGCCGTCACCGTCCGGGATGGTCGCCCCCGACCAGACGATCCGCCGCCGCTCGCCCGATGGGGTGACCCACGGGCCCTCGTGCTCGCCCGGGTAATCCCTCTCCGCCATTTGCCGGAGAATCTCCCGCACCGCGTCCGCCTCCGGTCGGGACGGAAAAAGCGACGTCAGGGGACGCCCCCGAACCGAGGCAAGGGATCGGCCGGAGGTTTGCTCGCAGGTCCGGTTGAACCGGACAATCCGCCCATCCCGGTCAAAGACGAGGATCAACGCCCCGGCGGTGTCCAGAACGGCGGCCATGAAGCTCCGGTCCCGCTCCAGGGCCTCGGCCCGCTCCTTGAGCCGACGCTCCAGGTCGGATCGGCTGTTCTGGGAACCGTCGCCCATCGCCGGCCTCCTATCCGCTGGTATGGACCAGGCGGGATGCCGTCACCAGGTCGGCCGTATCCGTCAGGGTGGGCAGCTCCGCCGTCAAAACCTGAAGGGTGGACTCGTGGGGGTGGCCGATCCCCACCGCTTCGCCATGGAGCCGGGAGATCCGGATGAGCAGCCGGATTTGGGCTCGAATGGCTGAGGGGGCTGGGTCATGGTCCAGAAAGACGTCCCGCCGGGCAAAGGGGACTTGCAGGAGACGGGCGGTCCGCCCGGCCAGGGAATTCTCGGAAGTCCGGCTGTCGATGAAGAAAAGATGCCGGCCTTTGAGCACCGACAGGATTTCGTACATGGGCGCGGAAAGCATTGTCAGCCGGGAGCCCATGTGGTTGTTCACCCCGGTGACAAAAGGGATGGCGTCCAGGTGGTCGGTGAGGGTCCGGCGGATCTCGGCCGGTGCCATGGCGACGGTCAGGGCTCCGGGACCCGGATCGACGGCGGGGTATTCCAGGGGCTCCATGGGCAGGTGGAGCATGATCTCCCGGCCCCGGGACCGGGCGCTCCGGGCGATGGCCGCGCCGTGAGGGCTCCGGGGCAGGACGGACAGCGTGATGGCCGGGTGGAGCAGAACAAACCGCTCGGCCATCCGCCGATTGTACCCGAGATCATCGATGATCAGGGCGATCCGGGGGCGGATGTCCGGGTCGGGAATGCAGGCGGATGCCGGCGGGAGAACCGGCGCCGGAGCGGGGAAAACCTCGAAGACCGGGGAAAGACCTCCGAGGTTTTGTTTGGAAAGACCTCCGAGGTTTTGTTTGGAAAGA
>CAZWGY010000350.1:0-5167 GCA_964633575.1 uncultured Desulfobacteraceae bacterium | reverse complement strand
TTTCGCGCGCCTTGATCTCGACCAAACTTTCCGATTTCTGGATGGACACTATTGAGCTCATAGATTTCAGATTACCCGATTGATCTTCAAAGGTAAAGGATATGGCAAATCTGGACCGGCGGCAATAAACATGATATCCTTTTCATCAGATGAAGCATATTAGCGCCAAATACCCTATCATGGAAAGGAGGAAGCAGGATGGCGCCACGAAAATATGAGGCCACCGTCGGCAAAAACGGTCATCTTCAAATCGAACATCTTCCCTTTGAGGAGGGGACTCGCATTGAGTTGATTATTTTTGAAAAAAGTCGAGACGGAAATCTCCGCCGGTTGATTGAAAATGACCATGTCTGGAGCGAAGAAGACGTGGAGGAGGTGCGTAAAGGAAGGGACATCATCAATCAATGGAAGATATCCTGATCGACACCGACATCGTTATCGATTATCTGAGAGCGACGAATCGAAGCGCTTCAACGCTGATTTCACTTTTGCAAAAAAACCGGCTTTTCATTTCATCCATAACGGAGTTTGAGCTTTTTCTTGGTGCCAAAACAAACCGCCACATCGCTGATTTAGAATTGCTGTTCAGCGAATTCAACACCTTACCTTTCGATTTTGGTTGTGGCAGAATTGCAGCTAGTCTTTGGAAAGAAACCCAGGCAACCCATCAACATACCGAGATCAAGGATATTTTTATTGCCAGTATTGCCATTGGAAATGGTATCTGGCTCTTGACACATAACAAAAAACATTTTCGGTTTTTCACGGGTGTCAAGCTATGGGATAAAGCTTTTTCTCAATAGCCCATTTTGCTCAATATGCAGATTATCTAACTGAAAGCATAGCTACTTTTTCCCCCTCCCCAACGCCCCCGCATAGATCGCCGACACGGTGATCAGGACCCCGAGCCAGTTGACGGCCGTGGTCGGCCGGTCGAACAGAAGCACATCCCAGACAAAGGCCAAAGACGGTTGGAGCAGGAGCACCAGTCCGGAAAGGGACGCCCGGAGCCGGGGCAAAGCCCGGGTGATGAGCAGCCAGCCCACCGACTGGCTGAAGAACCCCAGAGCAAGAAGCGCCAGCCACGTCTGGAGATCCGGAATCCGGAAGCTCCCCCCGCTCACGGCGATCTCCGCCCCCAGGAGAACCGCCGTGGTCAGCGAAACCAGGGTCAACAGAAAAAAGACCGATCCCCCAAGCCCCTCGGCCTGCATGGACCGGAGAAACAGGAGAAAGACCGCGTAGCAGGCCGCGGCCCCGAGTCCGAACGAGATCCCGATCCGGGCGGAGGTCGGGTCCAGCGTACCCCCAACTCCGACGATCATGAACAGCCCCGCCATCCCCAACGGCACCGACAGGTAGAACAGCGGCCGGACCGTCTCCTTTAAAAACAGAATCCCCACCGCCGCCAGGATGAAGACCTGGAAGTTGGGCAGAATGGTCCCGAGGCCCGGACCGACGTACCCGATGCTGGCGTGGTAAAAGGCCAGGTCCACCGCGAAAAACAGCCCGCAGATTATCAGGCGGCCCACCGCTCGAACCCCGGGGTTCCGGACCTCCCCGCGGGCCAGACAGATCACCAGGAGGATGATCCCGCCGAACAGCACCCGATAGAAGGCCGACACCGTCGGCGTCACATGGGCCACTTTGACCCAGACGCCGGAAAAGCTGATCATCACGGCGCCCATGAGCAGGTAGGCAACAGCCGCTTGGGCACCCAGTCCGGCCGGAGGCCGGGTACCGGTTGTCGATTTCACAAACATCTCCTCGATACTTTGAGCCGGACGGGGCATCATTTCCCGCCGGCTCGCGGCTCCCCTGAGCCCGGCCGACCCGACGGGGCCATCCGATCCGGTTGGAAATTCTCTCCATATCATCGCCGGCCCCTCTGTTCAACAACTGCTTTTGATGAGGATCGGCAACGATCTAAATTTTTGGAATGCACCCAGGGCCAAAAGCTGAGGAAGCTTTGAAGGCGGTTTTAGACAGCCTGGATTTAGCTCATAACCGGCCCGGTCTCGCGCTGCCCCATCCTCTCGGAAAGTTTTAACCAGGGTTTCCGAGAACCCTCATTCGGACGGCGGCCTGACGTCACCCATCCATTTTATCCTTGACATCCCCCCGTTTCATCTATTAGTAACATTGTTTCGGATAGTGGTTTTGAGTTTTTGGGCGTCCGATGTAAGTAACATGAAATACGGTTGAAACATCGTTTACAAGAATCGAAACCGAATTCTGAAACCAGCCAGATGGCGGACCTTTGGCGTCCGGTCCGGATTTTGAAAACCGGTCGTAATTTCAAAAATTTTATGCTATTGCGGCAATACACCCAGATCGGTGAAACCCATTCAGCGTAACAATGTTCACAACAAGCTGAGCCCGGAGGCTCACCGGCGACTCGAAGCCGCCGTCCTGGAGATCTTCTCGAACTCCGACTTCCACAAGGCCAACATCCGGGCCGTGGCCAAGCAGGCCGGCGTCAGCTTTTCCACCATCTACAGCTACTACGGCAGCAAGGAAGGACTCCTCTTTGCCTTCGTGGATATCTGGCTCGGCGAGCTGACCGACCGGATCACCGACCACTTGCAGGGTATCGAGGACTTAAAGGAGAAACTCCGGAAAGTCTTCTGGGTTCAGCTCGACTACTACGAAAAGAATCCGGGGCTCGGGCGGATTCTCTTCATGACCCTCCCCATGGAGACCTGGATGGCCGACCGGACCTTTGCTCAGAAGAAGATGATGAACCTCTTTCTGGACGTCCTTCGGGAGGGCCAGAAAGGGGGCATCCTGAACCCGTCGGTCCGGGCGGGGGTCCTGCTCGACTTCATCCTCGGCTTTGTCCAGCGGTCCTTTTTCATGTGGATCTCCCGGGGTCGGCAGGAAAGCCTGGGAGGTCAGGCCAACAGGCTGTTCGATATGGTCTGGCGGGCCATCTCCAACCCCGACGCCGAAGGCTGAAGAGGCGGATATCGTGAGTTTACCTTTATACAGCAATAGATTAAGGAGGCGGAACAGATGAAAGTACTTAAGATCGATCATCTTGGAATCGCGGTCAACAGCATTGACGAAGGCAAAAATTTCTGGTCGGACGTCCTCGGCCTGACCTTTGAAGGCGCCGAGACGGTTGAGGAGCAGAAGGTGACCACCGCGTTTTTCCCGGTGGGCGAAAGCGAAGTGGAGCTGCTGGAGTCCACATCCCCGGACGGCCCGGTGGCCAAGTTCATCGAAAAGAAAGGCCCCGGGTTCCAGCACGTGGCCTTCCGGGTGGAAAACATCGACGAGGCTCTGGCCGAGCTTAAGGAAAAGGGCATCAAGCTCATCGATGAAAAGCCCCGGATCGGGGCCGGCGGCGCGAAGATCGCCTTTCTCCACCCCAAGGCCACCAAAGGCGTGCTGGTTGAACTCTGCCAGCGAGATTAGGCAAAACCCGATTAGCGATCATCTTTAAAAAACACCCGCGGGGGCGAAGCATCTTTCGCCCCTGCCCCGATACACCAAAAGGAGCACAATCCATGGCGAAACATCCGGAATACGATCAGTGGGAAGAGCTGGCCACCAAGCAGATGAAGGGCAAGCACCCGGATGATCTGCGGTGGCAATCTCCCGAAGGCATCGAGATCAAGCCGCTGTACACCTACGAAGACATCCAGGAGCTGGAGACGGTTAACACCCTGCCGGGGCTGCCCCCTTACGTCCGGGGACCCATGGCCACCATGTACGCCGGCCGGCCCTGGACCATCCGGCAATACGCCGGGTTTTCCACGGCCAAGGAATCCAACGCCTTTTATCGGCGGAACCTGGCGGCCGGTCAGAAGGGGCTGTCGGTGGCCTTCGACCTGGCCACTCACCGGGGGTATGACTCGGACCACCCCCGGGTTTCCGGCGACGTGGGCAAGGCCGGAGTAGCGGTCGATTCGGTGGAGGACATGAAGATCCTCTTCGACCAGATCCCCCTGGACCAGATGTCGGTGTCCATGACCATGAACGGCGCGGTTCTGCCCATCCTGGCCGGCTACATCGTGGCCGCCGAGGAGCAGGGCGTCAAGCAGGAGCAGCTCAACGGGACCATCCAGAACGACATCCTCAAAGAGTACCTGACCCGGAACACCTACATCTACCCGCCGGAGCCGTCCATGCGGATCGTCTCCGACATCATCGGCTACTGCTCGGAGAACATGCCCAGGTTCAACACCATCTCGATCTCCGGGTACCACATGATGGAGGCGGGCGCCGATTCCGTTCTCCAGACCGCCTTTACCCTGGCCGACGGCGTCGAGTACGTCCGGGCGGCCCTCAACGCCGGCCTCGGCATCGACAAGTTCGCGCCCCGGCTGTCGTTTTTCTTCGGTGTCGGGATGAACTTCTTCATGGAGATCGCCATGCTCCGGGCCGCCCGGTTCCTCTGGCACAAGCTCATGAGCCAGTTCAACCCGACGAACCCGAAATCATCCATGCTCCGAACCCATGTCCAGACCTCGGGCTGGTCCCTGACCGCCCAGGATCCATACAACAATATCATCCGGACCACTCTGGAGGCCCTCGCGGCCGTATTGGGCGGAACCCAGTCCCTCCACACCAACTCCTTTGACGAGGCCATCGGGCTGCCGACCGACTTTTCCGCGCGGATTTCCCGAAACACCCAGCTCATCATCCAGGAAGAGTCCCACATCACCAAGGTGGTCGATCCGCTGGGCGGGTCCTACTACATCGAGGCCCTGACCGCCGCCATCGTCCGGGAGGCCGAACGGATCATCGGCGAGGTCGAGGAACTCGGCGGAATGGCCAAGGCCATCGAGTCCGGGATGCCCAAGATGCGAATCGAGGAGTCCGCCGCTCGCCGGCAGGCCAAGATCGACCAGGGCAAGGAGGTCATCGTCGGCGTCAACAAGTACCAGCTCAAGGACGAAGATCTGGATCTCGAGATTCTGGAAGTGCCCGAGGGGGTGCGGGATGAGCAGGTCAACTTGCTCAAGGATATCCGCGAAAAGCGAGACGAAACCGCCACCCGACAAGCTCTGGAAGCCGTCACCAAGGCGGCCGAGGGCAAGGAGAATCTCCTGGCCGCCTGCATCGAGGCGGTTCGGGCCCGGGCCACCGTGGGCGAAGTTTCCGACGCCATGGAAAAGGTCTTCGGCCGGTTCGTGGCCACCACCCAGTGCATCTCCGG
>CAZWGY010000349.1:0-5184 GCA_964633575.1 uncultured Desulfobacteraceae bacterium | reverse complement strand
CCTCGATAATCCGCTTCCGGTCCAGGGGCTTAACGATGTAGGAAGTCGCGCCCCCGCGATAGTAGGCGTCGAAGGCGATCCGGGGGTCATCCAGGGCGGTGATGATGATGATCTTGGCCCTTCCGGCCTCGGTGATGCCCCCCTCGGCCTCGATGGCGCGAATCCGTCGGAGGGCTGTCTGCCCATCGACGTTGGGCATCATAATATCCAGGCAGATCAGGTCGTAGGGCATTTTCCGGTCCAGGGTCATCTTCACGGCGGTGATGGCTTCGTCGCCGTCGGCCACCGTGTCGCAGGGCCCGTAGGGTTCGAGAAACTCCTTGAGCATGAACCGGGCGACCAGATCATCCTCCACGATCAATGATTTCATGTTTCCTCCGCTGGGGGCGGGCCGGCCGATCAGGCGACGGCGTGGCGTCCGTGCCGGGATCGGACCGCCCGAAGCACGGCCGGGGCGATGGCGTCGATGGGCAACACCTGGTCCACGCCGCCCCGGGCAATGGCGGTGTTGGGCATCCCGAAGACCACGCAGGTCTCGCGGTTCTGAGCCAGGGTCAGTGCCCCGGCGTCGTGCATTTCCTTCATCCCGTTGGCTCCGTCTCCGCCCATCCCGGTGAGGATCACTCCCACCGCATTGGCCCCGGCATACCGGGCCGCCGAACGGAACAGGACCTCGACCGATGGACGGTGGCGGCAGACCAGGGGGCCGTCCTTGACCGAGACCCGGTAACCGTCCCCGGCCCGATTGACAATGAGGTGTCGGTCGCCCGGCGCGAGGAGCGCGGTGCCCCGGGTCACCCGGTCCCCGTCCGCCGCTTCCCGGACCTTCATGGGGCAGAGGCTGTCCAGCCGCTGGGCAAAAGCTCCGGTGAAGCGGGCCGGCATGTGCTGGACCATGAGCGTGGCCGGGGCGTCCGCGGGCAATCCCTGGAGCAGGGTCAGGAGGGCCGTGGTCCCGCCGGTGGATGCCCCGACGACCAGGAGCGGCTCGGTGACCGGCCCGGTCCGGCCGTGCCGGGAAGGGGCCGCCACCATCGCGTCGGCGTTTTGAACGGCCGGCCCTGACGGCGCGGAGGGTCGAAACCGGCGGGGGCTCACCCGAGCCCCGGCGGCCGCCTTGACCGCGTCGATGATTTGAATCCGGGACTCCTCGAAGAACCGCCGGACATCCATCCGGGGCTTGGTGATGATATCGACGGCCCCGGCGTCCAGGGCTTTGAGCCCGGCATCGTTGTCCACGGCCGAGTGGCTGGAGCAGACCACCACCGGCCGGGGTTGCTCCCTCATGAGATGCTTCAGAAAGGTGAAGCCGTCCATCCGGGGCATCTCCAGGTCCAGGGTGATCACGTCGGGGGTGAACCGCTGAAGCCGGGCCTCGCCGATCACCCCGTCGGCCGCGGTCTCGACCTCCGCGATCTCCGGATCGGAGAGGAGAATCTCCCGGAGCGTTTGGCGGACCACGGCCGAGTCATCGATCACCAGAACCCGGATCGCCGGGGAAGTCGTCATCGTCCCTCCTATCCCAGAACCTTCCGGATCACCGCCAGAAGCTGATCCGGCTTGAACGGCTTGACGATCCATCCGGTGGCCCCGGCGGCCTTCCCGGCCTGTTTTTTCTCCACCTGGCTTTCGGTGGTGAGCATGACAATGGGCATGAAGCGGCAACTCGGGAGCCGGCGGACGGCCCGGATCAGCTCGATCCCGTCGAGCCCGGGCATGTTCAGGTCGGTGACGAGCATGTGGACTTCCTGGGAGCGGATTTTTTCCAGGGCATCCTGGCCGTCCACTGCCTCCACGACGCCGTAGCCGGCCTGCTTCAACGTGAAGCTGACCATCTGTCGGACACTGGCCGAGTCGTCCGCCGTCATGATGATCTTGGACATCCGGTGTCTCCTTGGGGGCGCCCACGAGGGAGGCGCGGCCCTTATGAGGGCACCCACGGGGGGCCCCACATTAGAAAAGCTCTACGTTGTCGCCCAGGTCCGGTTCCGAGGTCCCGGCGGCGAGTTCGGCCGGCGTGGTTTCCCCTGTCTTGAGCATCTCGTGATGAATTCCCCGCTCCTGCTGCATGGTGTAGCGCTCGGCCAGCCGGCGGGTCTCTTCCGACCCGGCCGTCCCCGCCGGGTCAGCCCAGGGTTCAAGGTCCCGGCTCACCGCCTCGATGATCTCCAGGTCCGCCGCGAGGGCTTGGGAGAGGTCTTCGAGAAAGGTCAGCCTTGCCGGCGCTTCCGCCAGTGCCTTCCGGAGGGACTCGGCCGCCCCGGCCGCCGCCTCGGACCCGCTCCCGAACCGGGAATACGCATCGGCGATCTCATCGATTCCATAAGCCCGGCTATCCGATACCTCGAGGGCCGTCCCGCCATGGCGGAATTCGTCCGGCATCGGGGTCTCGTCGAGCCGGGATTCGACCACGTCATTCAGGATTTCCTTGACATCGGTCACAAAAGCCCCGGTCCGGTCGGAGAGAATCTTGACCTCCTGGGCCAGGATCTCGAGGGGGCGGCCGCCCGCGTCGAGGTGAGCCGCCTTGATGATGGCGTTTAAGGCGATGAGGTGGGTTTCAAACCCGATGGCGTCCACCTGGCCCATCAGCTCGGTGAGCTGGTCGGCCGTGTTCGAGGCTTCAGTTGCGGCCGTCTCCACGGCGGTCATCAGCTCGGAACCCCGCCCCATCAGATTGTTGACCGTATCGAGGTCGGCCCGGAGCCGGTCGAAGGGGTCGGCCGCCCCCTCTGAACCCCGGGTTCCGGCCATGTTCCGGAGGCCATCGGCCAGGCCGTCCACCGGGTCCCGCATTCCGTCAAAGGCCCGGGCCACCCGTTCATGGACGGTATCCAGCTCCCGGATCGTCTGCCGGACCTGGGCCGCCTGGAGGGTGACAATGGTGTGAGCCGCCCGCATCCGCCGGGCGGCCTCGGCCGCTTCCACCCGAGTCAGGACCGCCGGGTCGATCAGCTCGGCCACGTCGGCCAGGGCTCGGACCACGTGGGTCCGTCGCTGGGTCATGCTGTCATGGATCTGAATGCCCACCACGACCTCGCCCACCTGCCGGGCGATCTCCCGGGAATGGGTTTCGGCGCCGGCGACTACCTCATGGGAGCGATTCACCAGCCCGCTGATCTCCTCGTTCGAATGGGCCACTGCTCCCCGGGCCGACTCGGCCAGCCGGTCCAGCTCGGCCAGGCTCCCGGTGATCCGGTCCCGGACCGTCCGCTGGCCTTCCCGGGCTTGACCGGCGCTCTCCCGGATTTGTCCGGCGATCCGGGCCACGGCCTCGGACAATTGGGTGATCTGCTGGGAGACCACCGTGAACATCTCCCTGGCTGCTTCGGTGCGGGAACTTTCCACCCGGACGTTGAACCCGACCATCCGAAGGACGGTGGCGATCTGGTCGGAGCCCTCGCAGCGGGCATGGAGGGTCTCCAGGAGCCCGATGAGCGACCTGATCCGGTCCAGATGCTCCCCCACCGCCCGGCGGCGGTGCTCCAACCGCTCGACCCGTGCCCGGACCAGCCGGTCCAGGGCGGCCAGAATCCCCTCGCCCCCGGCGTCGCCGCCTCCGATGGCCCGAACCGTCTCCAGGGTCTTGTCGGCCAAGTCCCGGGCGGTCCCGTGGAGCGCCTCCAGGTCCCGGCCCATCCGGATAAATCCATCCTCTGAACCGGCACAGTCGGCGGTCAGGGAATCGGAAAATTCGGTTAATCGGGGAATGACGACGGCGGCCACCCGGACCGGGGGGGAGCGCCGCCGGAGCAGCCCGGTCGGCCGAACCTTCCGTATTATCCCCCATATCCTCGATTTCATCAAATCTTTTCGCCCGCCGGCGCCGGTCATGGCCCCGCCTTTTCCCGGACGGCCGTTCCGCCGCGGCGCTCCCGCTCGCTCCAGGTGAAGTCATGGAGCGAAACCCCCTGACCGGGGTTGATCTCCCGCATGATCCCGCGAATTTCCCGCCGGGCGGAGAGAAAGGCATCGGCCAGGCGGGGGTCGAAGTGCTCTCCGCGCTCCCGGCGGATAATGTCAAACGCCACGTCGGCCGGATAGGGGTTTTTGTAGGGCCGGGCCGACGTGAGGGCGTCGAAGACGTCGGCCACCGCCACGATCCGGCCGGTCAGGGGAATCTCCTTCCCCTCCAGACCCCCCGGATACCCCGCGCCGTTGAACCATTCGTGGTGGGACAGGGCGATCTCCTGGGCATATCGAAGGATCTCGGCACGGGCATTATCGAGGATGGACGCTCCGATGGTGGTGTGGCGCTTCATGATGTTCATCTCCTCCGAGGTCAGCGGCCCCGGCTTGAGGAGAATCCGGTCGGGGATGCCGATCTTGCCGACATCGTGCATGGGGGAGGCGTAGCGGATGTTATCCACCACCGACGGCGACAAACCGATCTTCTCGGCAATCAGGGCGCTGTACCGGCTGATTCTGAGGATGTGGTCCCCGGTCTCCTCGTCGCGGTACTCGGCGGCAATGGCCAGGCGATTGATGGTGTCGAGATAGGAATCGTGGAGGGCCTCGTGGGCCGCCTGGAGTTCGGTCATGCTCCGGTTGAGATCCTCACTGTAGGCCACGAGCTGTTCATGGTTCTGGTTCCGTTCGGCCAGCAACGCCCGCTCCCGCAAGACCCGCTTCAGGCGGACGAGAATCTCCTTGATCCGGAAGGGCTTGCCCACGAAGTCGCTGGCCCCCAGCTCGATGATGCTTTCATACTCGTACTCGTCGGCGTAGCCGGTGATGATGATGACGTCGGCGTCATGACGGGCCTTGACCTCACGGAGAAGCTCGATCCCGCTCATCCCCGGCATCTTGATGTCGGTGATCACCACGTCGGCCGGCTCCGCCGACAGCGCGCGCAAAGCCGCCTCTCCCGTTGCGGCCCCCTCGCAGGCATACCCGGCCGACTCCACTGCCTGGATCAGCAAATCCCGGATGGCATCCTCGTCATCCACCACCAGAATCCGCACTTTCCCGTGCGGCGTCTGGCTCGTATCCGTCGGTTCCATCAAAGCTCCCCTCAGGGCAACAGGGTTCATCCTTATGCCGGAGTGTGAAATCTATATATTTCAAACCGGTTCCCACGCGCTGCGTTCGACTATAACACAAGGCGAAAGGGCTTTCAAACCCGCCGGTGCCCGGCGGCTTCGCGCTGGTGATGACCCCGATGTTAAGGGCAAAACCGATGTG
>CAZWGY010000348.1:0-5190 GCA_964633575.1 uncultured Desulfobacteraceae bacterium | reverse complement strand
AAAATCCAAAATCTAAAATCCAAAAATGGGTGAAGGACCCCATAGCCGGACGCCCGGGATCGGATATACTTCGGAAGAGTTTATAACCCGCTCCGGCGGATGCCGGGGCCTTCGGAAAGGCCGTTTATGAAACGCATCATCTTCCGCGTCGGGCTGGTGGTCATCCTGGCCGCCGGGATCGGCGCCGCCGTCTGGTATGTTTACTTTCGCCCATCAACCGGCCCGGCCGACCGCCTGACGCTCTATGGCAACGTGGAGATCCGCCAGGTGGAGCTGGCCTTTAACGGTAGCGGCCGGATCACCGAGGTCCGGGTCGAGGAGGGCGATCGGGTGGAGTCCGGCCAGACCGTGGCGGTTCTCGACACCGCCCGGCTGAAGCACGCCGTGGACCGAGCCGAGGCTCGGGTGGCGGCTCAGCAAGAGGTGGTGGCCCGGTTGGAATCCGGGGCCCGGGATGAGGAAATCCGGAAGCTCCGGGCCGAGGTGACCGCCGCCGAAACCGAGGCCGAAAACGCCCGGCGGACCTACCGCCGGCTGGTCCCGCTGGCGGCCGAATCCCTGACATCGGAGGAACAAATCGATGACGCCCGGGCGAGGGCCGAAGCGGCCGAGGCCCGGCTGACGGCGGTCCGGGAACAGCTTAACCTGGCCCTGGCCGGGGCTCGAAAAGAGGAGATCGCCGGGGCCCGAGCCACCCTCGAAGCCCTACGGGCCGAGCTGGCCCTGGTTCGCCAGGAGCTGAGCGACGCGACCCTGACCGCTCCGTCGGCCGGGGTCGTCCGGAACCGGATTCTGGAGCCGGGGGACATGGCATCGCCCCAACGGCCGGTCCTCACCCTGGCCCTCACCAACCCGCTCTGGGTCCGGACCTACGTCCCGGAGACCGATCTTGGCCGGATCGCGCCGGGCATGGCCGCGTCGGTCCAGACCGACACCTTTCCCGAGAAATCCTATTCGGCCTGGGTGGGCTACATCTCCCCGGCGGCCGAGTTCACCCCCAAATCGGTGGAGACCCCCGAGGTCCGGACCCATCTCGTCTATCAGGTCCGGGTGATGGTCCGCAATCCGGAAAACGAGCTCCGCCTGGGGATGCCGGCCACCGTGGTGATCCCCACGGACGGCGCTTCCCCGGCGGACGCATCCGACGGCCCGCCTTCCCGACCGGCGGCGGAATGACCGGTCCGGCGGGCCAGACATCGGCCGATGCCGTTCTCCGGGTGTCGGCGGTGGACAAGGCATTCGATGTGGATGGACGGCGGGTCCAGGCCCTGTCCGAGGTGAGTCTCGAGGTCCCCCCCGGCCAGGTGACCGGCCTGATCGGCCCGGACGGAGCGGGAAAGACCACTCTCATGCGCCTGGCCGCCTGCCTGCTCCAGCCCGACGCCGGGACCATCCGGGTCCTTGACATGGACGCGGCCGAGTCTCCGCTGGCCGTCCAGGCGGCGGTGGGCTACATGCCTCAGCGCTTCGGGCTTTACGAGGACCTGACCGTCGCTGAAAACCTGGACCTCTACGCCGACCTCCAGGGGGTTCCCCGATCCGACCGGCCGGATCGATACCGGGAGCTGACGCGGATGACCAACCTGGGCGATTTCACCGACCGGCTGGCCGGCCGGCTCTCCGGCGGGATGAAGCAGAAGCTGGGCCTCGCCTGCACTCTGGTCCACCCGCCCCGGCTGCTGCTGCTCGACGAGCCCACCGTCGGCGTCGATCCGGTCTCCCGGCGAGAGCTCTGGGAGATCGTGGCCCAACTGGTGGCGGAATCGGAGATGAGCGTTCTCCTGAGCACCGCCTACCTCGACGAGGCCGAGCGGTGCGATACCGTGATCCTCCTTCACGAGGGCAAGCTTCTGGGTGAGGGAACCCCGGCTGATTTTCGGGAGCGCGAGCGGGGCCGGACCTACCATGTCTCGGCCCCCGGCATCCACCGGCGGGACCTCCAGGACCAGTTGGCCGGCCGGCCCGGCGTCACCGACGCCATCATCCAGGGGGAGGTCGTCCGTCTGGTCCTGGCCGACGAAGACGGCCCAGAAGGCGGGATAGCGTCACTCTTGCCCGACGTCGATGACCTCCGGGTGGAGGCGGTTGAGCCCCGGTTCGAGGACCGGTACGTGGCCATGCTCGCCGACGGCCATCGACCCGAGCCGGCCGAAGTGGCCGGCCGAACGGACGGTCAAGCCGATGACGGCCCGGTGATCCACGTCAAGTCGGTGAGCCGCCGGTTCGGGGATTTTTACGCGGTCAAGAAGCTTTCCTTTGACGTCGGGCGAGGCGAGATTTTCGGGCTCCTCGGGGCCAACGGAGCCGGCAAGACCACCACCTTCCGGATGCTCTGCGGCCTTCTGCCGCCATCCGAGGGCGAGCTGACGGTGGCCGGCCGGGACCTCCGGCGGGCAGCGGCCGAGGCCCGGGCGAGGATCGGTTACATGTCCCAGAAATTTTCCCTCTACGGAAACCTGAGCGTCACCCATAACCTTCAGTTTTTCTCGGCGGCCTACGGCCTGCGGGGGGAGCGGCGGGCGGAGCGGATGGACTGGGCATTGACCCAGTTTGATCTTGAAAAGCGGGCGGATCTCCCCGCCGGAGACCTGCCCCTGGGCTACAAGCAGCGGCTGGCCCTGGCCTGCGCCCTCATGCACGAACCGGAAATTCTCTTTCTCGACGAGCCCACCTCCGGAGTCGATCCCATGGCCCGCCGGGAGTTCTGGCACCATATCAACGACCTGGCCCGCCACGGCGTGACCGTTCTGGTCACTACCCATTTCATGGCCGAGGCCGAGTACTGCGACCGGATGGCGATCATGGCCGCCGGCGAGATCCTATCGCTCGGAACCCCGGCCGAGATCCGGAAGCGGGCCGCCGACGTTTCCGGAGAGACCATCGATTCCATGGAGGCGGCCTTTATCGCGCTCATCGAGCACGACGACGGAGGGCAATCATGAGCGGACGAGGCGGGGGAGCCATGCGTCTGAGGGGGCTGGTCCGAAAAGAGTTTTACCAGATTATCCGGGACCCGAGCAGCATTGCCATCGCCTTTCTGATGCCGGTGGTGCTCCTCCTGCTCTTCGGCTACGGGGTCTCCCTGGACGCCGAGCACGTCCCCATCGCCATCGTCGATGAAGGGGGCGGGGCCGAGGCGGACCGGTTCACCGGCGCTTTTGCCCGGTCCCGCTACTTCGACCCGGTTCGGATGACCACCATGCGGGAGGCCCGACGGGCCATGGCCGAAGGAGACGTGGACGCCATTGTCCACATCCGCTCGGCGTTTTCCCGGAATCTCCGGACGGCGGGGGGCGCGGACATCGGGGTCGTGGTCAACGGGGTGGACGCCAACACCGCCCGGCTGGTAATCGGCTATCTGGATGGGATCTGGGCGAGCTGGCTTGGGGATCGGGCCCGGGCCGTCGGCCGGTCCCTGACCATCCCGGTGACGGTCGAGCAGCGGATCTGGTACAACAGCGAGGTCCGGAGCCGGAACTTTCTGGTGCCGGGGCTCATCGCGGTGATCATGACCCTGATCGGCGCGCTCCTCACCGCCATGGTCATGGCCCGGGAATGGGAGCGGGGGACCCTGGAGGCGCTGATGGTCACGCCGGTGGCCATGCGGGAGGTGATCCTGGGCAAGCTCATCCCCTATTTCGTCATGGGGATGGGCGGGATGGCCCTGTCGGTGGCCATGGCCGTCTTTCTCTTCGACGTCCCGCTCCGGGGCTCGCTCCCGGTCCTCACCGCCGCCTCGGCCCTGTTCCTGGTGGTGGCCCTGGGGATGGGGCTTTTGATCTCGGTGGTGGCCAAAAACCAGTTCGTGGCCGGGCAGACCGCCATCATCGTCACCTTTCTCCCGGCTTTTCTCCTGTCCGGGTTCATCTTCGATATCGGGAGCATGCCGGCCGTCCTCCAGGGGATCACCCACATCGTCGCGGCCCGCTACTTCGTGGCGATCCTCCAGACCGTCTTTCTGGCCGGCAACGTCTGGGGGGTGATCCTGCCCAACGCCCTAGCGCTCTGTCTGATGGCCGGGGTCTTTTTCGCCCTTATCCGGAAAAAGGCCCGGAAGCGGCTCGATTAGGATGTTGCCATGATTTACCGGATTCTCGCGCTGATGAAAAAGGAGTTTCTGTCGATCTTCAAGGACAAGAAGAGCCGGCTGGTGGTGGTGATCCCGCCCATGGTCCAGCTCTTCGTCTTCGGCTACGCCGCCACCTATGACTTAAACGACGTGCCGGTGGCGGTCTATGACGAGGACCGGGGGGCGGCGGCCCGGGACCTCCTGGCCCGGTTCACCGCATCCCGCCATTTCCGGGTGGTCGCCCACATCCGGCAAGACGACCAGATCGCGTCGCTGGTGGACCGGAGAAAGGTTCTGGCGGTTCTCCATATCGGGCCCCGATTCTCCCATGACCTCCTGGCCGGGGAGGGGGCGCGGATTCAGGTGATCGTTGACGGCCGGAACTCCAACACGGCAATGATCGCCCTCAACTACGTCCGGACCATCGTGACCCGGTTCAACGCCGACTGGATCGCTCAGCACGGCGGGACCCCGGGGCCGGGGGCCGAGCTGAAGGTCCGGGCCTGGTTTAACCGGAACCTCGAGAGCCGGTGGTTCATCCTGCCGGGGATCGTGGGGCTGTTGACCCTGGTGGTGACCATGCTGGTAACCGCTCTGTCCGTGGCTCGGGAGCGGGAGCAGGGAACCTTCGACCAGCTCCTGGTCACCCCCTTCCGGCCCGTGGAAATCCTCATCGGCAAGGCCCTCCCCGGCTTTATCATCGGAACCGCCGAAGCCACTGTCATTCTGCTCCTCGCCGTCCACTGGTTCGAAATCCCCTTGCGGGGAAACGTCCTCACCCTCTATGCCGGGCTTTTCCTCTTTCTGATGTCGGCCATCGGGGTGGGGCTGATGATCTCGTCCATGGCGGTGACTCAGCAGCAGGGCCTGTTGGGGGCGTTTCTGTTTCTCGTGCCCTCGGTGATCCTCTCGGGGTTCACCACGCCCATCGCCAACATGCCGGCCGCCGTCCAGACCCTCACGCTCTTAAACCCGCTCCGGTACTTCATGCGAGTAATCCGGGGGGTTTTTCTGGAGGGGGCCTCGCTGGCGACCCTGGCCCATCAGCTCTGGCCCATGGCGGTCATCGGCCTGGTTGCCCTGACGGCGGCCGGGTGGCTCTTCCGCCATCGAATCAACTA
>CAZWGY010000347.1:0-5201 GCA_964633575.1 uncultured Desulfobacteraceae bacterium | reverse complement strand
CCCTGCAAGCGTACTCCCATTGAGCCTCTGTGGGCAAGCGATATTCGTAATCCCCTCCTTTCCGATTCAGCTTTTCGAGAAATTCCTGAGCATCATCCCAGGACACGTTTTCCACCGGACACTCCGGCCCGCATTCCTTGAAATGGCTCGGGTTACTCCCCATCACCGCCTCCCACTGGGCCTGGGTGACCGGGGTCTCCTGGATGAAAAACCCTTGGGTGAGGATGCCCTTATGCTGCCTCTCATCGTCATCCCGCCCCGGCTCGTCCTCCGGGCTGCCCATGGTGAATTCCCCCGGGGGGATGTACACAAACCGCATGGGGACCCGGGATTCGCCGAGGTGGATTTCGAGGATGTCGCCGGGGGAAGGGGAGGCGGATTCCGCGGGCACTTTTGCGGCTGCGGTGTCTCCGAAAACCCCTTCCGCGTCGTCTCTGGACCGGGATCGCAGCTCCTTATACCTGTCAGCTACGGCTTCCATGGAAAACGGGGTGGCCAGTGCCTCTACAAGCTGATACACGCGCAGTCGGTCCGCACGCCGTGTATCACTTGAAGATACCGAATCCAACGCGCCACTGAGCTCCGATATTGCCGTTTCCGGCTCAAGCCAGGCCATCATAACCCATTCATGGGCTTCGGTTTCCCCGCTGAAGCGTTCCCGCACGGGCTTTTCCCCCAGCCATGCCATCAAAAACCGGGCAACCTCAATCGGCCGCTCCGGGCCAAAATCCACGGAGAGGTATTCCAACAGGATCTTCCGAATTCGGGGCTCCATCTCGTAGAGCGGCTCCTCCATCGGACGACAAAGCGGTGAGAGGAGCAGATCAGCTTCGGCAATGGCCGGAACCGTCATCTCCTCCAGGAAATTGATGCGGAGGAGATGAATCAATTCGGGTGACAGCACCAGCGGCAGCGCGGCATGACTGGCGAGATAGAGGGTTTTGACGCCGAAGCGGTCCAGAAACCGGTCGATTTCCTGCTGTGCATCTTCCGATGACAACCATCGGTCGCACACCAGCCCTTCTGAGACTGGATAATCAGCGGCCATCTGACCGGACTCCAGGATGAAGGGGAATCCCTCGCATCACCTTTACGGCGTCCTCCAGCCCCTCCCGGCTCAACGGGAACATGGGCACCCGCCTGGCAATGGCTCCCGCCGTGGAAGCGGACCATCTTGACGGCGGCACCGGATTGATCCATGCCATCCGGGGTGTCAAACGCCTCAGTCGGTCCAGAAAGCGGCCGGTTCTTGATGCCCGCTCTCCATCCATATCTCCCCGGGCCGCCCCCGCGTCGCTGATGATCATTGCCCCAAGTCCCAAGGAAGGCATCTCAAGCTCTTCATCTACATCCACCGGCTCGGCCATCCCGGCGCGCTTGAAGAGATACCGTCCGGGGCAGTCATGGAAATAATAGATCCTTGGTTGGCGGAGGCCGGCATCCCGTTTGACGGCATCCAGAACCGGCTGGATGCTCAGCGAAAATGGCGTCATCGAGCCGCCCCGGTCGATCAGCAGAAGCAGCCCGGCCCGGTTGAGCCGCCGAACCGAAAAGACCGGACGGACAAGATAGAATTCCCGGCAGATCCGATCAATGGTGGCATCTACATCGATTTCGTCCGAAAGACCGTGACACAACGGGCGGGAGAACCGTTGAAACGCACGGGCCGCGTCCCGGAAGCCCACTGATGGACGTGGGGTCATCCGGAACCGGGGCCGGTCCATCAGAGGGCGGGCCGGCGGAGCAAGCCGGGCACCGGGAACCCGCTGGCCGTCATCCGATCCGACCTTCCAGGCTTTCTGCTCCAGGACGTAAACCTGGACCGGCGCCGACGCTCCATCCGAAGTCGTCGCTGACTCATCCCCTTTTTCCGGCTTTGGGCTCTCCGCCGGATGGAGCACCGGCATCACCTTTTCCCGAAATTCCGACGCCACAAGGGAGAGATCATCCCGACGCTTGGCCCAGATGAGGCAAAGCAGGCGGCAGAGCCGTTCCGGGCTTCCCCGATGAAAGTCGGCCCGGACGGCTTTCACCGCCGCCGCGAACTCCGGGATGCCGAGGGGAAGCCCTACGTCCCGGAGGCTCTCGAACATCGGGTATAGGAGGCGTTCCGGTGTTGTCATCCCGCGCTCACCCGGGCCAGTGTTTCCCGGTCCGCCTGGGTTTTGATCAATGCTTCTTTTGACGGCAGCTCGGATATCACCATCGTTTTGAGTGTTTCGACCGTGAGCTTACCCGCTGCGATTTTTCGCTCAATCAGGCGAACCCAATCGATCAGCTCGCTGGTGCCGGGCTTTTTCCGCCACCGGAACTGATCCCGCAAGGCCATGAATTGACTGACGGCAGCCTCGAAAAGCGGCTTTTTCGGCTTTTCAGCGTGGGCATTTAAAATCTCCATCAGCTTTTCATGATCGGGAAATTCGATGTAGAAGTAGAGACATCGGCGCAAAAAGGCGGCCGGCAGCTCACGCTCCCGGTTGCTGGTGACAATGACCAGGGGAAGCGGATCTTCGTAATCCGCTAGTGACCGCCCTTTCAGGACATCAATCTTATCGTCCTCATTCTCCTTGACCTTGAATTGCCACTCTTCAAGGATCTGAAGCAAGTCATTGGGGAAGTCGACGTCCGCCTTGTCGATCTCGTCGATAAGCACCACCGAGGGGATCTTTTCCAGCGCATCCAAAACGGCCTTTCCCAGCGGTTGAAACCTCAGATAGTCTGACTTGTCTTTCAGCGGTGGGGCTTTTTTCCCTGGCGCATTGCAGCTCGCCTGGATGTCGTAGAGCCGGGTGAGCTGGTCGAAATCATATAAAAGATCCTCGGATTTGCTGGTGGAGCGCACATAACAGGCGTGAAGGGGCCAGGCCAGCTCCCATGCCGCCGCATAGGCCAGTCGGGTTTTCCCCGATCCCGGATCTCCTTCCAGAAGCAGCGGCCGTCGGAGAAAAAGGGCCGCGTTCACGGCTTCGGCCAGCTTCTCACCTGCCCGATAGGGCTCCTCTATTTTCCATGCCTCTCCGACCGGCTTGTAGCGCCGTTTACCGTCACCGACAAAGGTTCTAAGCTCATGTGGCATTGGAGAATACGCCTCTCTGAATTTGCTTGATGGTATCGCCCATCATTCCGTAGGTTTGTCTCACATGACCGCCGTATTCCATGATTTTGTCAAGCACCCACTGAATAGACAGGTCATCCAGTCCGACATTTTTCAACCGTTGTTTGAAATGGGCCCGGATCTCATCCCCATTGAACTGTTCGGGCAGGGCCAACGTCTGAAAACGCGCTGCATCCAAATGAACTGCCGCGCCGTTTACCGAAACCCAGGTGATCACCAGGGTATGGGCCTTCTGGATCAATGAATCGCCGTAACTTTCCAGGATTTTTTTCCAGCATTGCGACACGATCGTCTCAATTGGCATGGCGTCATAGCTCCATACGCAGACCATCAGCGCGACCGGTGAATTATCGTTAAACCAATCCGAAATCGGGCTATTCAGCTCCTGTTCAAGCCGTTTAAGCGGGCCGGTTGGGTCATCGATGTCGTCGGCTTTCACGTAAACATTGTATCGTTCCACGTTTCGCTCACACTTCCGCTCAATCAGTTTGCTGAGACGTTCAATGATATAGCTCCGACAGATGTGCTCGCAGGGCACACTCAGGAAAAACCCGAAAGCCCCCGTCAGCGGTTGGAGTGCGGTTACAGCGGCCAGCTCCATTTCTCCGAGATCAAAATCGATAATGATGCTTTTGTCCGGCGGCGCTTTGCCTGTCATGGAATGACTTACCCTCATCTCAAGCTCCGGGCGGGCATTTCCCGGCTGGCTGCACAGGCCTTCTATAAATGAGCAATCCGCCGGTGGAAGCTTATCGCCGTACATCTCGGCATAGTTACAGATGAACCGCCAGAGCATGGACTGGCCGGACGGATTCAGCTCCGCCTCAAGGGTTGTTGTCAGCAGTGTTACGAATTCGGATGTCACCGCCTTCATGTCAAACTTCCCGTCACACTCTTCCCAGACCTCCAGCTCCCGTAAAAGGCTTTTCCGGCGGGCCGGGTCGTCCGAAGAGATGAGGGAGTCCCGTTCAAGGATCTGTTTCAATCGCTTCTTCTCTTTGAGCGAAAGCTTTTTCATACTCGCTTATCTATCCAGCTTGGTCGGTTTTCAAAGTCATACGGTCCGCTCATGGCCTCATCCCAGCAACTGACTCAATGGACGGGGCCAGTCGAAGAACGCCGATGTCAGCAACAATGACGATGCGGCCATAAAAAGGAACAGACAGAACCAGGTAAAGACTTTGGCCGGTGCGACCAGATCCTTTTTAAATTTGGCGGCCTGTGCGAAGATGACCAGCAACACCATCAGGACGAGCATCACCGACACCCCGACCGCGGCGAGCTTTGGCGGCAGCCCGAATACCGGCGTGCTGATCAGGGCGACCACCGCAGCAATGCCGCCGACTCCCACCGCCCACTTCACGGCGGGGACCGCCTGGACCGCCTCGCGGATGAATGCAATGAGGAATTGGGTCCGCTTATCACCTTTAGGGTCTTGTTTTTGGTCCTCCGCCGAAGTCAGCTGCTGGGGGTCTTTCGTCGAAGGGGTGGATGTCCCGCTGTTTTGGCTCATTTCGATCTCCCGTGGTTGATCGCCCGCCATGCCGATCAGGGCCTGCCTTTTTTCCGGATCTTTTACTGTTTCACCGTATTGCTCCACGAAGTGAGCCAGAAAGACCGGTAACAACGGCAAGCCCCGTCGCCCGATCCCGTTTTCCAGCTCGGACACCAGCCGCGTGGCAAAAGCCGAAGGCTCGGCCTTGCAGTCCATCTCCCCCCGGATCTCCGCCACCCCGCACTCCTTGAGGAGGATCTCACGGTCCTTGGCAAGGTCGGATCGCACGAGCGGGTGGTTCTGGATAATGGCTTTCAGTGTCTTGCGCTGTCCGATGGTCAGCTTTGGCGTATTGTCGTCGGTGGGCATGGGCTGGCATTCTGTTTTTCGGGTTATCAATTGGGCGGTCCCATGCGGGGGCTGCCGCCCGCGAAATCAACGGCGTCTGGGTTGTATAAGCCAAATCGATCCGGTTCGTCAACCATAACGGCTCGATTGCTTTCGATACTTGCGCCTCAACCCGGATTTCCCGACACCCCCGCCTCCCCTGGATATTTTCCCGGCCTTATGGTACAAGCCTTTCCGGCGGCA
>CAZWGY010000346.1:0-5218 GCA_964633575.1 uncultured Desulfobacteraceae bacterium | reverse complement strand
TGGAAACCTCGGAGGTCTCTTTACTGGAAACCTCGGAGGTCTCATTGGAAACCTTCGGCCGGCGGTGCCGTTTCCTCGGGAACCGGCTCCGGCGGACGTTCGATGACCGGCGCCAGGTGAGGCGGCGAGACCTTCCGCACCGCGTCGTATTCCGGCGGGCAGGCCACCACGCACTCACCGCACTTGACGCACAGGGACTGATCGATCCCCTTTTTCCGGGTCCGGGTGGTGAAGACCGCGTCCACCGGGCAGCAGCCCACGCAGGCATCACAGCCCCGGGCACATTTTTCCAGATCGATGTAAAAGGCCGTCAACGTGCGGCACATCATCCCCGGACACCGTTTTTCGTGGACGTGGGCTTCATATTCTTCCCGGAAGTATCTCAGGGAGGTGAGCACCGGGTTGGGGGCGGTCTTGCCCAGGCCGCAGAGGGACCCGGCTTTGATATCCTCGCTGAGTTGGGCCAGCCGGTCGAGGTCCTCGGGCTGCCCCTCCCCCACCGTGATCCGGTGAAGAATCCGGAGCAGTTGGTAAGTGCCGATCCGGCAGAAGGTACACTTGCCGCAGGACTCCTTCTGGGTGAAGTCGAGGAAGTAGCGGGAGACGTCCACCACGCAGGAGTCCTCGTCCATCACCACCATGCCGCCGGAACCCATCATGGCTCCCGCCTCGGTCAGGGAGTCGAAGTCCACCGGGGTGTCGAGGAGCTCGGCCGGGAGGCAGCCTCCGGATGGGCCGCCGATCTGGACGGCCTTAAATGCCTTTTTGTGGGGAATTCCGCCGCAGATGTCGAAGATCAGGGTCCGGAGGGTGGCGCCCATGGGGATCTCGACCAGGCCGGGATGGACCACCGATCCCACCACCGAAAAAATGGCGGTGCCGGGGCTCTTTTCGGTGCCGATCCCCCGGAACCAGTCGGCGCCGCGCTCGATGATCAGCGGAACGGCGGCCAGGGTCTTGACGTTGTTGATGACGGTGGGGCGGCCTTCGAGCCCCGATTGGACCGGATAGGGCGGACGAAGCCGGGGGGTGCCCCGGCGCCCTTCCATTGATCGGATCAGCGCCGTCTCCTCACCGCAGACAAAGGCCCCGGAGCCCTGGAAGACCGAGATATCGAGTCCGACGTCGGTTCCGAGGATCGACGGTCCCAAAAGCCCCCGCTCCCGGGCCTGGTCGATGGCCCGCCGGACCAGCCGGACGGCCAGGGGATATTCCGCTCTCACATAGACCACCGCGTGATCCGCCCCCACGGCGATGGCGCAGAGGATAATCCCCTCGATTACCTGATGGGGGTTGCTCTCCAGAAGCGTCCGGTCCATGTAAGCACCGGGGTCTCCCTCGTCGGCGTTGCAGATGACGATCTTTTTATCTCCGTCGGCATCCCGGCAGAGGGTCCATTTCCGGCCGGTGGGAAAGCCGGCTCCGCCCCGGCCCCGGAGCCCCGAAGCCGTTATCGTCTCGATGATCGCATCGGGGTTCCCCTCGAGGGCCCCGGCCAGAGCCGCGTAGCCGCCGTCGGCGATGTATTCGTCGATCTCCTCGGGGTCGATCCGGCCGCATCTGGCCGTCACCACCCGGGTTTCCCCGTTGAACCGGGGAAACTCCATCACCGACGGGATCATATCGTTTTCCTCGGTGGCCCCGTAAACGTGTTCGAACCGCGGATCGCCCTCCTCGAGGTAGAGCCGGGTGAGCATCCTGGCCTTGCCGGGGGTGACCTCGTGGTAGAAGATAGGCGGAAAGCCCGACTCCGGATGCTCGATGATCACCCACGGCTCGGCGTAACAATGGCCGATGCAGCCGACGGTGTGAATGCTCGCCTCGATCCCGCGCTCGGCGAGGGCCGCTTCGAAGGCCGCTTTGGTTTCCAGAGCCCCGGAGGCGATTCCGCAGGTGGCCATCCCGATGTGAATCCGGGGGCCGGGTGGCACCGTCCCGCCTCGGGACCGGGCATCGGTAAGCAGGGCGTCGTAGGCCGCCCGGGGGCCGTCTTTATTCGCCGGACTCATTTTTAGCACGCTCCCTTTCCGCTTTTTCCTTTTCGATCCCGATCCGCATGATCAGGCCCTCGACCTTGCTCGGGGCCATGTGGCCGTGGACGGTTTCACTCACCACGGCCACCGGCGCCAGAGCACAGCAGCCGACGCAGGCCACCCGTTCGACGGAAAACTCGCGGTCCTCGGTGGTCTCGCCCTCCCGGATGCCGAGCTTCCGCTCGAAGTTCTCCAGGATGACGTCCCCGGCCCGGACGTGGCAGGCCGTTCCCATGCAGACCTTGATGGGGTTCCGCCCCGGGGGATGGAATCGGAACTGATTATAAAAGGTGGCGACTCCGTAAACTTCGGCGGCGGTCATCCCGAGGTGACGGGCCACCATCCGGATCGACTCCGGCGGCAGATACTGATGGGCTTCCTGCACCGACTGGAGCATGGGAATCAACTGGTTCCGGTCCCGGTCAAAGTCTTTCAGCCGGGCCTCGATGTCGGCCAGGATCGCCGCGTATTCGGTATCCATGTCCATGAGCTCACCTGTTTCAAAGCTTTTCCAGGGCGCCGTAGGCGGCCTGTATCCGGTCTCTCAGGAGAAAACAGAACTTTTCCATGACCTTGAAGCCTATGGCGGTATTGCCGACCATCATCTCCCGGATGTCGTCCCCCCGCATGGCCAGCAGCCGGGTCGGTTTCTGGCAGACGGCCGAAGACATGAGGACGTGGGGCTCGCCCAGAAGCGTGGACCAGCATCCCAGGACCCGGCCCCGTCCGAGGGCGGCGATGACCACGTGGCCCTGGCGATGGCCCAGGTCCATGTTGCGCTCCAGAAAGACCTGGCCGTCAACGATGACGTAGAGGTGCTCTCCGAAATCTCCCTGTTGAAAGACAAACTCCCCGGCCTCGTAGGTGACGGACTCGCAGAGGCCGGCCACCCGGCCAATCTCCTCGGCGTCCAGGCCCTTGAAAAACTCGCTGCTTTCCAGGGCGAGCGTGATCCGTGAACGATCCATGGCAAACCCCGCTTTCGTTTTGCGCTATTTCGGTTCAAACATACAGGTGAGCACGACCATGTCATCCTCGATGGTTGACTTCACGGCAAACGGCAGGCTCTTGAAGAGCTGGATCATCCCCCGGTTTTCCGGCGCGGTATAGGCGACGAGCCCGGATATGCCGTTCTCCCGAGCGGCTTCGGCCAGCTTTTGGATCAGAATCTTTCCCAGCCCCTTGCCCTGATAGCTCCGGCTCACGGAAAAGGCCACCTCGGCGATGTTCCGGGCCGGGTCGAGGAGATATTCCCCCACGGCCACCACCTTCCCGAAACCGAACTCGCCCACCAGAGCCACCAGTGTCAGGTCCTTGACGTAATCGATCCGGAGAATCTCGTCGATGTCTTTCCGCAGAAAACTCGTCTTTTCCCGGAAAAACCGGGCGATCACGTCGTCTTTGTCCAGGCTGTAGAAATGCTCCTGAACACGGCGCTCGTCCACCGGCTTGATGGGGCGGATCGTGATGGTTTCGCCGGCCACCGTCCGGGACTCCTCGAGCCGGGCCGGATAGACCCCGTGGAGCGTGTCCGACAGGGTCCGTTCGGGGCCCAGCAGCCCCATCTCCCTGGCCTTGTCAAAGAGCTCGTCCCGGAAGTCCGGGTGGGCGATACTGATCATGGCCATGGCCCGCTCCTGAAGGGATTTGCCGAAGAGGTTGACCGCGCCGTACTCGGTTATCACATAGTGGACATCGCCCCTCGGGACCACCACCGCGGTGTCGTCGAGGGCCGGAAGAATCCGGCTCCGGCTGCCGTCGGGCAGGGTACTGGTGAGCATGATGATCGACTTGCCCCCCGGAGCGGCCGCGGCTCCGCGAATGAAGTCGAGCATCCCGGTCACTCCGGAAAAGTGGTTCTGAGGCAGCGCGTCGGCGGCCACCTGGCCGGTCAAATCCATGGCCATGGCCACGTTCATGGCCACCATCCGGTTATGTCGGGAGATGATCCCCGGATCGTTTACATAGTCCGACGGGCGGAAGTCAATGGAAGGGTTGTCGTGGAGAAACTCGTAGAGAACATCGGAGCCCATGGCGCCGCTGGCCACCAGCTTCCCCTCATTGAATCCCTTTTCCCGGTTGGTGATCACCCCTTTTGCCACCAGATGCATGATGTCGTCGGTGAGGTACTGGGTGTGAACCCCCAGATCGTTTTTATCCGACAGGGCCAGCAGGGTGGCGTGGGAGGTGACCCCCTGGCTGATCTGGATGGTGGACCCGTCCTCGATGAACCGCGCGATAAGCCGGCCGATGGCGTTGGCCGATTCCATGTCGGGGAGATCGTCCACCGTCAGGATATCTTCATCGCTTTCCACGAAAACGTCGACGTCATTGACGTGGATGAAGCTCTGGCCGAGGACCCGGGGCATCCGGGAGTTGACCTGGGCGATGACCAGATCGGCTGACTGGGCCGCCGCCAGGGTGATGTCCACGGAGACCCCCAGGCTCATCCAGCCGAAGTCGTCCGGCGGGCAGACCTGAATGAGGGCCACGTGGATGGGAAGCATCCGGCTTTTGAACAGCCGGGGAATCGCCGAGAGGTTGACGGGAGTGATGAACCGGGCGTTTTCCGCCAGCCGCCGGGTCTTGGCCGAGCCCATATAAAAAGATCGGATGTTGAGATTGTCGGTCTGAGTTCTGTTGGCGATAAGGGTCAGGGGAGTGCTCTCGAGGGCCAGCAGCCGGACGATCTCAAGATCGGTAAAGGCCCTGGAAGTCTCCGACAAGGCCCGGACCAGGCACTGGGGCTCGCCGCAGGACGACCCGATAAAGATCCGCTGACCGGCCCGGATCATCCGAACCGCCGCCTCGGCGCTCCGCCGCTTTTCCACATAATCATCCGCCCAGTAGCTGGTCGCGACCATCCTGATCACCCCCTTTCATTGGTATTCGCATTTTGGGCGGACACTTATGTCCGCCCCTGCATTCGGCCCGAGGTTCCGTCGAGCCAAATGAAACAAATCATGTAACCCATATCCAGCCGTTACGCAAGAGTTGATGGACGGTTCCGTCAGGACAGTGTCACCCGATGATCCCGAACCGACTGATATCCGACGGAAACGGTTGACACCGGGCGGGAAAGCCCATAAGATACCTGACTCGACCGGACCGAACTGGGAACGGGTACCGGCCATCGACCTGTCCGCGTGCGGAGACGCAGAGGCCGGACGGGGGCACCATTGACT
>CAZWGY010000345.1:0-5249 GCA_964633575.1 uncultured Desulfobacteraceae bacterium | reverse complement strand
TCCTATATCTTCATGCCCTGTTTCCACTGTGAAAATCCCTGGTGCGTCCCGGCCTGTCCCACCGGCGCCATGCAGAAGCGGCCCAAGGACGGGATCGTCTTCGTGGACGAGAGCCTCTGCGTGGGCTGCAAGAGCTGCATCGCCGCCTGTCCCTGGGGGGCGCCTCAGTGGAACCCGGATACGGGGAAGGTGATCAAGTGCGACTACTGCATGGACCGGATTGACCAGGGGCTCAAGCCCGCCTGCGTCACCGTCTGCACCACCCATTGTCTCCATTTCGGCAGCGTGGACGAGATGACCCAGATCCGGCGCGAGCGCCACGCCCGGAGCGTGGCATCCCTGGAGCACAGCGCCATGTAACCGACGGCCGGGGCCCCGGCCCCGGTCATCCACCCCATCGCGAGGCACCTCATGACCCAACACCGATGTCCGGTTCATCAGACGATCCAGCAATTGGACGAGACCATCCGGTCCGGCGTCCTGAACCATCCGCCGGACCGCCGCATCGCCGAGGAGATTCTCGATCTCTTAAACGATATCGCCTGGGGCCGGGCCGGCGAAGACCACATCCCGGCCCTGGCCGACCTGGCCAACGAGCTGTCCAATGCCGACCGGCAGCCGGCGGCCGAAGCCGGAACGACCGTCCGGACCGCCCTGACCGAGCACCAGGAAGTCTTCAACAGCCACGTCGAGACCCACAACTGCGCCACCGGGGATTGCGTCCGCCTGGCCCCGGCTCCCTGCCAGACCGCCTGCCCGGCCGGGATCGACGTCCCCACTTATGTCACCCTGATCGGCATGGGCAGGGACGCCGAGGCCATCGAAATCATCCGCCGGGACAACCCCTTTCCCTGGGTCTGCGGCCTCGTCTGCACCCGGCCCTGTGAATTCATGTGCGTCCGGGCCCGGATGGACACGCCCATTTCCATCAAATTCATGAAAGCCTTCGCCGCCGAGCGGGCTCTTTCTCTCCGGGAGTACAAAAACCCGGAAAAGGCCGAAGACAAAGGCAAAAAGGTCTGCGTAATCGGGGCCGGCCCCGGCGGAATGAGCGCGGCCTACTACCTGGCCCTCAAGGGCTACGGGGTGACGGTCATCGAGGCTCTCCCCATGGCCGGGGGGATGATGATGATCGGCATCCCCCGGTATCGCCTTCCCCGTGAGGTCATCGACCGGGAGGTCGAGATGATCCGTTCACTGGGCGTCGAGCTTCGTTTCAACACCCGGTTCGGCCGGGACGTCACCCTCGACTCCCTCAAGGCCGATGGGTTCGACGCCTTCTTTTTCGCCATCGGGGCTCACAAGACCTTTAAAATGAACATCCCCGGTGAAGACGACTACCCCGAGGTTTACCCATCCATCGACTTCCTCCGGGCGGTGGCCCTGGGCGACCGCCGGCTGCCCGGCAAGCGGGTGATCGTCATCGGCGGCGGGAACGTCGCCATCGACGCGGCCCGGACCTGTCTCCGCCTGGGCAGCGAAGAGGTGACCATCGCCTATCGCCGGACACGGGCCGAGATGCCGGCCGACGAGGAGGAGGTCGAGCAGGCCGAGGAAGAGGGCGTCCGGTTCTCCTTTCTCACCGTCCCGATGAAGGTGGTCGGCGAGGACGGACACGTCACCGGCCTCGAGTGCCTCCGGGCGGAGCTGGTCAAGCGGGAGGGGTCCGACCGGATGTCGCCCCGGCCCATCGAGGGCTCCGAGCACATCATGGACGCCGACGCGGTGATCGTGGCCATCGGCCAGCGGGTGGACGTGGATTGCATGGCCGAGGGCCTTTGCGACCTCAAGTGGACCCGCCGGTCCACCTTCGACGTCAACATGGTCAGCATGGAGACTTCGGAACCGGGGGTCTTCGCCGCCGGTGACGCGGTGACCGGGCCGGCCACGGTGGTGGAAGCCATCGGCGGCGGGAAGCGGGCCGCCGAGGCCATCAACCGGTATCTTTTGGGCATCCCTCAGCCCAACATGCCCCCGGTCCCCGTCCGCCGGGGCCGGACCCCGGTCCTCGAGGTCCCTGCCAGTACCAAGATGGCCCTTAAGCGGCCCGAGATGCCCCTCCTCAACATCGACCGCCGGCGGACCACCTTCCAGCAGGTGGAGCTGGGCTACACCGAAAACATGGTCCGGGAAGAGGCCCGCCGATGTCTCCGATGCGACATCTGCATGAGGTGCGGCAAGTGCGTGGAAATTTGCCGGGACAAGATGGGCGTGGACGCCCTCCAGTTCGGCCATCTCGACTTCGACCACCCGGTGGCCACCGACTTCCGGCACACCGAAAACGTCTGCATCCTCTGCGGCGCCTGCGCCACCAATTGCCCCAACGACGCCCTGAAAATCCATGACGTCGGGGACGAGCGGATTCTCTCCTTCTGCGGAACCATCTTAAACCGCCAGAAGGTGATCACCTGCACCAGTTGCGGAGCGGTGATGGGCCCGGCCAAGTACCTCGACTTCGTCCGGCGGCGGACCCAGGGCGTGGCGGTATTGACAGGGGAGCGGACCTTGTGCGAAAAGTGTGTTCGGGAGCGGGAGGCCAAAAAGCTCAACACCGAGGCGGCCACGACCTGATCTTACCCCCAACCCATTCGGGAGGATATATCCATCATGTTTCGCAGAGGACAGAAAGTTGAGATTTTCCAGCGGTCAGAGGACGAAGGGTGGGCCGACTACATGGACGAGTACATCGGCCGTCACGGGATCATCACCGATCCGGACACCGCCATCAACGACCCGGACGCCCTGGTGGAGGTAAGTATCGACGGGAAGGGAACTCACCGTCTGCCCCAGGACTGCCTCCGGCTTTTGGAGGATTGATCCGGTGAGCGCGCCAACTGATCGAACCGAGAAGTCCCCCGTGGAAATCGAGATTGACGGCGCGGCCCACGAGGCCGAAGCGGGCGAGTCCCTCCTGCCGGCCCTCCGCCGCGCCGGGAAAAAGATCCCCGCTCTCTGCTATCACCCGGCCCTCCATAAGCCCATCGGCGTCTGCCGGCTCTGCATGGTCTCCGTCAAGACCGAGCCGGGAGCGGAGCCCAAGCTCCGCCGGGCCTGCATCACCAAGGTTCGGGCCGGGATGGCGGTGGTCACCGACAGCGACGCGATCCGGACCGCCCGGAGCAAGGCCATGAACGGACTTCTGGCCTACGCCCCCCAGTCCGAGACCCTCGCCCGGATGGCCCGGGACTTCGGCCTCGACACCAACCCCATGCCCGACGGCTGTATCCGCTGCCACCTCTGTTACCGGGTCTGCGGCGAGATCGTGGGGGCATCCGCCCTGAAGCTCGAGCATATCGAGGGCCACGCCTATATCGTCCCGGTCCCGGGCCGCTGTATCGGCTGCGGGACCTGCGCCAACATCTGCCCCACGAATGCCATCACGGTGGATGACCACGACAACGTCCGGACCGTCCGGATTCGTGACGAGATCATCGGGCAGCATCCCCTCGAACGGTGTGAAGGGTGCGGCCGGTATTTCGCCACCCCGAAATTCCTGGAACACATCGACCACCGGACCCTGCCCCACCCGCACGTCAAGGAGCAACACCACTACTGCCCCACCTGCGCCAAGCTGATGTCCGACCGCATCAAAAGCGCCCGGAGCCACTGATCCCCCACCGGCTGCTCCCGGCCGCCCGCACCCTTTGACCTGAATCCGGGGCCGTCGTCAACGGCCCCGCCCGCCCCCCGGACCCTCGCCGCCGCCCGGCCGCGAGGGCTGTTGCGTTAAACGGAACCGAAAGGAGACCCCATGAAGCTCCATCACGCCTTTATTGTCTGTCTCGTCATCCTGCTCACCCTGCCCGCATCCGCCTTCGGCCGGGAGGTCACCCTCGCCTCCGTGGACTGGAAGCCTTACGCCGCCCGCGACCTCCCCAACTTCGGATTCACCGCCGAAATCATCGCCGCCGCTCTCGACCGGGCCGGCCACACCGCCCGGTTTGAATTCTACCCCTGGAAACGGGCCATGATGGTGGTCCGCCACGGGGAAACCGATGCCCTGTTTTCCGCGTATCCATCCGAGGAGCGGGCCCGGACCTACGCCGTCTCGGCGCCATACGCCCACAGCCCCCTGGTCCTCTGCGCCATGAAGGGCAATGACATCGGGTACACAACGCTCCGGGACCTCGCCCCCTATCGGCTCGGGGTGGTTTCCGGATACGTCAACACCCCGGAATTCGACGCCGCCGATTATCTGAAAAAGGAACCGGTCACCTCGGATCAGCTCAACCTGAAAAAGCTCGTCCGGGGCCGGCTCGACGCGGTGCTCATCGATAAGTACGTGGCCATCCACCTCCTCAAAAATGACCCGGCCGTCGAAGCCGATCTCAGCCTCGTCTATTTCATCTCCCCGCCCCTGGCCATCCGCCCCCTCCACGTGATGTTCTCCCGAACCGTTCCCGACCATGAGGCCCTCCTAAACGATTTCAACCGCGGTTTGAAGGCCATCGAAGCCGACGGGACCGTCAACGAGATTTTAAAGCGATACGGGTTTTTGAATCCATAGGGGGGAGCAAGGTACGCCATAAGGAGGGTGGAGATCCGGGACCGGAGCCAATGCCCCGGTCCCGTGTTCGGCCGACTATTCCGTCAAAGCACTCTGGTAGGCTTCATCAAGACGGGTTTCGACATACCGGATAAGCGCTTCGTCTCGCTCTTCGATGTCAAAACAAACCGCATCTTCTCCCAGCAGACCTTCCGGCACAAAGTCTCCCCTTTCTTCGGGGTCCGTTATCATTTCACCGTAAAAGCAGATCGATAGCCATCGGGGATCATCCTCGATCACATCGACCATGACGAAAAGCCCCCGCTTCTTTTGGTCGGGATGGGATGCCCTGAGAGAATAGGTGACGCCGGCCCTGGGAATGAATTCGAGTCTTGCACCCGCTTTCCCGGTGAGATGGTCTTTGAAACGCAGAAACGTCTCCCTGTTCTTTTCAGGCGTTTCCGTCCATGCTTCGATAAATGCGTTAAGCTCCGACTCGCCTTCAATTCGCATAAAACCTCCTTATCCGTTCCGTTTGTAAACATTTTCGGCATTCTTATCATCCACGCCGGTTCGTCTGGCCGACCTCGAGCCGGCGACACCCTCCGTCACCGGACCGCCGGGGCTTCGCCCTCATCGATATACACAAGCCCCGCTGAGTCAGCGCCGAAGGCGCGAATTGATAAAGGCCAGGGCATCGCCCTGGTAACCGGTAAAACATACCAGATAAGCCCTGAAAGGGCGAACTAGAAGAGCCGGGGCT
>CAZWGY010000344.1:0-5284 GCA_964633575.1 uncultured Desulfobacteraceae bacterium | reverse complement strand
TGAGGGCTCCGGTCCGGCGGGGTTGAGCCGGGCCGTCATCGGGAATCGCGATAACGCATTGGAAAATAACCTGATTTAAATTGATCGTCCGGGATTCGGCGGCGCCGGGGGTGCGTTGAAAAGATGGCACGTTGCTTGCTATGGAATAGGCACCTGATTGGGGGGATGCGGTCTGCTTTACCCCGTGGATCGAATCCATCGTGTGAATTCAAACGGAATCAGCAACAGTGAAAGGAGAGGAAACGGTGAATCGAACGAAGTTTTTCACGGCTACGGCATTGTTGATTGTCCTGTCGTTTGTCGCGGTGGCAATGGCTCAGACCGGCTCGGACCTGACCACGCCGGGGATGTCTGATAAGATGAAAACCGCCATTAACCAGAGCCTGGCCGACGATGCGCACGCCGCCAAGACCCGCGAGGTGATCAAGGCCGGAGAAGAGCCGGGATTTCTCGGCATTCCCGGAGCGCCGGCGCCCAACGTGATCCTGGGGCTCATCTGGGCGATCTGGGTGGGCTGGATTTTCTCGACGGTGGGTGCTTTTGGCGGGATCATGGCCGGCGTGGGGCATATCACCATTTTCGGGCTGGCGGATTACGCCAAGAGCTTTGGGAAAGGGAACCCGGTCAACAATCTGCTCACCGATTCCATCCGAGTCTCCAACCAGTGGCTGGTGGGGTTGAGCGGCGTTATCTCATCCTTTAACTATTATAAGATGGGCCGGCTGGTGGCTCCGCTGGGCGTCTGTCTCGCCATCGGCGGCGTCGGCGGTTCGTGGCTGGTGCCGGAGCTGACCGCCGGGAAAATCTCGCTCAAGGATTACATCGGCTACTTTGGGATCATCGTTTTCATCCTGGGCTTTTTTCTGGTCTATGAGATCACGCCCCGGGGGGCGGCTCGAAAGAAAGAGGCCAAGGCGGCGGCTCAGGCCTTTGAAAAGGCGACCCGGGAAAAGGCCGACACTTCCGATCAGGGGGTTAAGATCATCGAGGGCTCCTGGACCTTCATGTGGATCGCGGTGGCGTGCGTGGTCGCGTCGGCCCTCTGGATCAACCTTGTCGGCGGCTTGAAGATCGTGGCCTACGTTCTGGTTCTGGTCGGCTGGGCGCTCACCTTTATGATCGGCAACATCCGGTTTACGTTTTTCGGCCAGGAATTTCAGTTCAAAGCTTACGTGCCGATGCTCGGCGGGATTTTCATCGCGGCCATCGCCTCGTTTCTCGGTGTCGGCGGCGGGTTTCTCTACGTTCCGTTTTTGACCTCGGTAGCCGGGCTGCCGATGTTTCTGGTGGCCGGGACGTCGGCGTTGTGCGTATTGATCGGGATGATCGTCTCGATTTTTTCCTACATGGTGGGGAAAGGGGTCGTGGTCGCCTGGGGGCTGATCGGCGCCGAGCTGGTGGGGATCTTCATCGGCTCCATGATCGGACCGCGGACATCCAAATACATCCCGGATAAGGTTTTGAAAATCATCTTCATCGTGCTGGCTTTCTATGTCGGCATTCGTTACACCACCAAGGGCTTTCTGGGCTTTAGCCTTCTTCCGCCGTTTTAGATGGCCAATCCCGCGGGTGATCCGGTCCGGCGGTCGCGCCGGGGCGGGTCACCCGGTTTATGAGGACGGGAGCATTTAATGGATCCGGTCAAGTGGCTGCTCACCGCTATCGATCCGGTGCTGATCGCGCCGTATCGGATGTTTGAAGACCCGATGCTGGGATGGTGGGTCGGCACCGCGGTCCTGGCGTTCTGGGCCGTGCTGATCGGTGAGTTGACCCTGGCGGTGGCTTACTTCGTCAACCGGTCCGCCGTTGCTGAAAACCAGGAGCGGACGCTTTACTACCACGAGCAATCCTTGAAGGCCAAGGGCGCTGGGGATGAAAAGGCTTACAAGGGCATCAACAAATTGGCCAACGACGCTTTCGGCAAATCCTTTTTCCTCCTGGCCGCCATGGGGATGGCTTCGCTGTGGCCGGCTTTTTTCGCCGCGGCCTGGCTCGATATGCGTTTCGGGGAGATCACGTTGCATTTGCCCCAATGGGCGGGGGGATGGGAATTGAGCTTTCTGGCGCCGTTTATCATCCTGTATCTTACTATCCGGGTAGCTTATGGGCGGCTCAAGCGACTTGCCACTTCATCGGCGCCGGAATCACAGCCAAGCGAATCTTAGATCCATGCGTCCTGGCGATGGACGGATGCGAGGTGGATGGGGGCTTGGCGCGTTCATGGCGGGCAACAGGGGGCACGGTCGGCTCCGTGTGATGCCCGGACCGACCTTGATGCACCTTGCGATGTGGGGGCTGGTCTTTTGCTCCCTGCTTCTCCCCGCGCCGGCCGCCGCCACTCAGGGACACGGCGGTCCCGAGGGGCTCTACGTTCATCAGCTCTCCCACATCTTTTTCTGCCTGTCCATGGGCATCCTGATCTACTGGCTCCGGGCCATGGCGCTGACCCGAAAGCCCGGCTGGCGGTACATCGGCTATTCGGCCCTCCTGTTTATCCTCTGGTCGGCCGACGCCTTCACGGTCCATCTTTTAGACGAGCAGCTCCTCCTGGTCACCCGGGAACGGGTGGGGATCTGGACCCTTCATATCCACACGGAACCGGCCGGCTCCCCCCTCGGCATCATCTACTACCTGGCCAAGCTCGACCACCTGATCTGCGTCCCGGCGATGCTCTGCCTCTATCTGGGGCTCAAACGCCTTTCCGCCGAGGGAGCGGACGAGCCGACGGCGGAGGACCCGTCGTGATTGTCTCGGCCGTCCCCATGGTGGCGGTGGACCTCCTGGGCTCCGCCGGGATGATCGTCCTGTCCTTCCTCTGCCTGCGCCATATCCGGGCTCTGAGGGGCCGGTTTCCGGACAACCTCATCTGGACCTACCTCCTCTGGGTCTGCCTTGCGCTGGCTACATTCGCGGTCTCCCGGTCGGTCGGCCACATTTTAAAGCAGGTGCTCCTGGTGTCCGGACAGGGGGCGGCCTGGAGCCGGATCTCCGCGGTCAGCGGAACCATCAACACCTTCACCCTGATCATCGTCGCCTCGGTGACCCTCTTCTTCCAGCAGGTCTGGACCATCTACCGGGAGATCGTCACCGACCGGCAGGCCCTTCGGGATGCCCACGAAAAGCTCCTCTACCTGAACCAGAACCTGGAACGGATCGTGGCCGAGCGGACCGCGGCTCTGGCCCGGTCCGAAAAACAGATGGCCCAGGCCGACAAGCTGGCATCCATCGGCCAGCTCTCCTCCGGGGTGGCCCACGAGATCAACAACCCCCTGGGGATTATCCTCGGCTACACTCAGCTCATGCTCCGGAGCGAATCCCCGGAAACCCAGCGCTACGAAGACTTAAAGACCATCGAAAAGCACGTCCGGAGCTGCAAGACCATCGTCGAGGACCTCCTCAACTTCGCCCGGAGTTCCCGGACCAAAAGGGAGCGGGTGGATGTCCACGCGACGATCGACGAGATCCTCGACTTCATCCAGCACCATTCCCGCCTCGACGGCATCCGGATCGAGCGTGACTACGACCCGGCGGTGCCCGAGCTGCTCCTGGACGAAAAGAAGATGAAACAGGTCCTTATCAACCTGGTCATGAACGCCAAGCACGCCGTGGGCCGGTCCGGGACCATCCACCTGTCCACCGCATATAACGAGGCGGCCGGTGAGGTCCACATCGCCGTCCGGGACGACGGCTACGGCATCGAAGAGAAGCACCTTTCCCGGATCTTCGACCCGTTTTTCACCACCAAGCCCACCGGCGAGGGGACGGGGCTGGGTTTGTCGGTGAGCTACGGGATCATCACTCATCACGGGGGCGAAATCCGGGTGGACAGCGCCCCCGGCGAGGGCGCGGAGTTCCGGGTGGTGCTCCCCGTTAGATCGTCGGAGGAAAGGAGTCCGTGATGGACCGAACGGTGCTGATTGTCGATGACGAACCCGATATGCTCCAGCTTCTGAAGCGGAGTCTGGCACCGGAGCTCGACTGCGCGGTGGAAACGGCCCCATCCGGGGAGGCGGCCCTTCAGCTCCTCAACCGCCGGCCCGTCGATCTGGTGCTGGCCGACATCAAGATGCCCGGCATGGACGGCCTCGAGCTCCTGGACCTGATCAAGCAGAACCACCGCGACCTTACCGTGGTGATGATGACCGCCTTCGGCTCCATTGAAACCGCCGTGGAGGCCATGAAAAGCGGGGCCTACGATTTCATCACCAAACCCTTCGACCACGATGCTCTCGTGATCCGGCTCGAAAAGGCATTGGAGCGCAGCCGCTTGCTCAGGGAGAACGAACGCCTCCGGAAAGTCTGCGCCCAGGGCGACGGCCTCCAGGATCTGGTGGGCAAAAGCGAGCCCATGCAGCGGGTTTACGACACCGTCCGGATGGTGGCCAAAACCGACCTCACCGTCCTGATTACCGGCGAATCGGGCACGGGCAAGGAGCTGACCGCCCGGGCCATCCACAACCTGAGCCCCCGGAAGAACTCATCCTTCGTGGCGGTCAACTGTCCCACCGTCCCCGAGCACATCCTGGAAAGCGAGCTCTTCGGCTACAAAAAGGGCGCTTTCACCCATGCCACCCAGAACCGGATCGGGCTCTTCCAGGAAGCCCACGGGGGAACCATCTTCTTAGACGAGATCGGCGACGTCTCCGCCGCCATGCAGACCAAGCTCCTCCGGGTGCTCCAGGAAAAAGAGATCAAGCCCCTCGGCGACACCCGCTCCATCACCGTGGACGTCCGGATCGTGGCTTCCACCAACCAGGACCTCAAGGAAAAAATCCGCGCAGGCGAATTCCGTGAAGACTTCTTCTACCGGCTCAACGTCCTGCCCATCGAGCTGCCTCCGCTTCGGGAGCGGCGGTCCGACATCCCCCTGATCGCCAACCACCTCCTCGCCCGCCATTGCGAGGCCCTCAAAAAACCGCCCAAGACCATCTCCGCCGACCTCATGGAAGCCCTCGTGGCCCAGAAATGGGAGGGCAACGTCCGGGAGCTGGAAAACGTCCTGATCCAGGGCATCCTCTTTTCCAGCGGGGAGACGATCCGGCGCCGGGACGTGGAGCTCGCCACCGACCCGATCGCCATCACCCGGCTGCCCGAAGAGACCCTCCGGCTGGACTACAAGCAAGCCAAGGAAGAAACTCTGAAACGGTTCAACGCCGCCTACATCGGCCATCTCCTCACCGAAAACGACGGCAACGTCTCCCAGGCGGCCCGCCAGTGCGGCCTGGAGCGCCAGTCACTCCAGCAGATCATGCGCCGATACGGGATTAAGTCCGAGGATTACCGG